>JAPOZD010000439.1 GCA_026706245.1 Alphaproteobacteria bacterium | reverse complement strand
GCGCCTCCTCGCCGTTGAAACGAACCGTGAACTCTTTGACGATCCAGCGGGGTTTCGGCTTGCAGTCGCGGTCATGGCGCTGGCCGGTATGCTTCGGGTGGGTGATCTTCGTCCTGACCGTGAAGGGCGTGTTCGCCTCGACCGATTTCGGCAGCTTTACACGGGGAGTGGGCGTCGCCATGTCCGACCCCTCACCCGCAGCCGCCGACCGTCACGGCGACCTGCCGGCTGGCCTTGCGGAAGGTGCCGTCCGCCATCTCGGCCACCGCGATCACGTTCTGGCTCCTGGCGAGCCGGATGCGGATCGCGGCCGCGGGCGGCGTCAGCCTGCCGAAGGAGAACACGGCCACGCCGGGATTCGGGTTTGCGTCGGCGAAGAGCGCAATGCGCCGCGCACCCGCCGCCGCGACCCGGACCGGCACCGCGCCGCCATTGTCGGCAATCTCGGGAACGTCCAGCGACACGCCGGCTTCCAGCGCCCTGGCGCCTTTCGTGAAAGCCGCGATGGCCCCGGCAACGCCGTTCGAGTCCGCTGCCGCGCCGGCGGGCAGCAGCGCCGCAGCGGCGGCAAGGCCGCCCAGCCTCATCACATCCCTGCGCGTCGGAGCCATGCTTCGGCCTTCCCATGTTCGCCGGATACCTGTCGATATGGTGTCCGGCGGCCGGACTCGTCAAGCCGCCTCGACGCGGTCCCGGCCGGCTATGGTGGTGCGGTGCATGATGCGGCGGTGGGCGGGGTTGTAGGGCGTGACCCGGTGGGTCGTGCAGCGGTTGTCCCAGAGCAGCACATCATGCGGCCGCCAGCGGTGGCGGTAGATGAAGCGCTCGTCGTCGATGAATGCCTCCAGCCGCTCGACCAGCGCCGCCGCGCCTTGCGGGTCCATGCCCTCCACGGCGTCGTTGTAGATCGGGCTGATATAGAGCGAAGCCTGGCCCGTCTCCGGGTGGCGGCGGACCATGGGCTGCCAGACCGGCGGCATGCGTGCGCGCTCTTCGTCGGTGAGCGGCTTGAGCGGCTTCAGCCGGTGCAGGTTCTCGAAATCGTGGCGCGCGCGGCGGCCCTCGACCTCGCGGCGCAGGTCGGCCGGCAGCGCGCGCAGCACGGCCGCCATGTTCGCGAACATGGTCTCGCCGCCCTCCTCCGTCACCTCGACTCCGTGCAGCAGCGAGCCGACCGACGGCTTCTCGCGGTAGCTGCTGTCGGTGTGCCAGCGCCGGGCGAGCGAAATCTGGTGCTGGACCGGGTCGTTCGGGGCCATCAGGTTCCCGTCCTCATCGACATTGGAGACGCGGAAGATCTCCGGCAGGCGCTTCGAGCGGATGATGTCCTGGTGGAACACCTCGAGTTCGCCGAAGTGCCGCCCGAAGGCCAGCAGCGCCTCGTCGGAAACCGGCTGGTCCGGAAACACCAGCACCACGCACCGGTGGTGCTAACTTGTTGATCTTGTGTCTGTTTTTCCTCGTGCAATGGCAGGTCGGGGACGGAAATGCAAGCGCATTTACCCCGCCTGCAACAGAACGCAGGAGGAAATCCATGCCCAATATCCGCCTCATAGAGAGCCGGATCGAGGCCCTTGAGGCCCGGAAAGCGCCCTACGATGTCCGCGATACCGGGCTGAGAGGCTTCGGCGTCCGTGTCCTGCCCTCGGGCGCCAGGCGATATTTCGTCCACAGCCAGCATGAGGGCCGGCGCGTCTGGAAGACCATCGGAGACGCCGGCAGCATGGGGCTGGAGGAGGCCCGCCGGAAGGCGGTGGAACTGCTTGCCGCAATCCGGCGCGACGAGCCAATGGCACTCGCAGAAGAGCGACTTTTCGAGGTCGTGGCCGAGGAAGTCTTCTCCCGCTACGGGCGGAACTGGAAGCCCCGGACCATGAAGGTCAACCGGAACTATCTGCGCAACCAGATCCTTCCCTGGTTCGGCGGCAGGGATATCGCCGGCATCGCGAGGGATGACGTGCAGCGCTGGTTCGCCTCCCTGCGCATGACGCCCGTCGCCGCCGATCGGTCCGCTCCGGTGCTTTCCGTGATCATGCGCCAGGCCGAGCTTTACGGTTACCGCCCGGAGGGCAGCAACCCCTGCGCCGGCATCCGCCGCTACCGGCGCAGGGGACGGGAACGCTTCCTGTCCGAACAGGAGCTTCGCCGCCTCGGGACCGTGCTCGACAGCCACGAGGCCCGGCATCCGCGCGAAGCGGCGTTCGTGCGCCTGCTGCTGCTGACCGGCTGCCGGGCCGGCGAGATTGCGACGCTCGCCTGGTCCGACTACCGGGAGGAGCGCCTGTTCCTGCGCGACGGCAAGGCGGGGCCCCGGACCGTCTGGCTGTCCTCGCCCGCGCGGGCCGTGCTGGCCGGACTGCCGAAGAACGGCAAATGGGTCTTTCCTTCGCCGCAGCGGCGCGGGCCGCTCTCGGTGACGATCTTCGAGACCTTCTGGCGCCGGGTCCGGGAGGAGGCCGGGATTGCCGACGCGCGGCTTCACGACTGCCGCCACACATACGCCAGCATCGCCATCATGCAGGGCGAGACCGTCACCGCGACGGCGCGGCTGCTCGGCCACAATGACGCGGCGACGACGCTCAAATACGCGCACCTGTCCGACCGTCCGGTCCGGGAGGCCGCCGATGCGCTTGCCGTCATTCTCGGGAGCTGAGCGATGCCGGACCGCAAAAGGCTCACCGACGCCGGCATTGCGAGGCTCAGGCCGCAAGCGCGCGAATACACGGTCTGGGACAGCCAGGTCGCCGGTCTCGGCGTGCGTGTCCGCCCGACCGGCAGCCGGACCTTCATCTACCATTGCAAGACAGTCGGCGGTTTGCGGAAACTGTCTTTCGGTCCGGCGGCCCTCGGCAGGGTCGAGGAGGTGCGTCGCGCCTGCCTTGCGGCGGCGTCCGAGGCCGTGTCTGCGGCGGAGACGGAGGAACGGCCCTGCGAGACGGCGCCGCTCTTCCGGGATTTCGTCGCCGGCCCCTGGAAGACGGCCCGCTTCGACCGCTGCAAGCCTTCCACGCAGAGGAACTTCGCCGGTATCCTGAGACGCCAGCTGCTGCCGGCCTTCGGCGCCCGCCGTCTCGACCGGATCACCCGCAGGATGGCGCTCCGCTGGTTCGAGACCTACAGCAGCACCGCGCCGGGAACGGCCAATGTCGCTCTCGACCTGCTGGGACAGATATTCCGCCATGCGCGCGCCTGCGGCCATGTCGGCGCCGATCCGGTCAGGGGCATCGCGCGCAATCCCGCGAAAAAGCACACAAGGTTCCTCTCCCGCGAGGAGATCGTCCGCCTTCACCGGGTGCTGGACCGCCATGCGGCGGGCTCCCGGTCGCAGGCGCAGCAGGCCGACATCGTCCGCCTGCTGCTGCTGACCGGCTGCCGCAGGGGCGAAATCGTGCGTCTGCGCCGCGACGAGGCAAAGGGCGACCGGATCGAGCTCGCCGACAGCAAGACGGGCCCGAGAACCGTTCTGCTGAATGCGCGGGCGCGGGAGATCGTCGAACGCCGCATGGCGCAGGGGACCGGCCCCTGGGTCTTTCCCTCCGTCAATGACCCGTCCCGGCATCAGCATTACGGGCTGCGGCTCTGGCCCGCCATCCGGCGCGAGGCGGGCATCGAGGACGTCCGGTTGCACGACCTTCGCCACACGGTAGCCAGCCAGGCAGTGCTGAACGGCGTGCCGCTGACCGTCGCCGCGCGCCTGCTCGGCCACAGCGACGTGCGCATGACCATGCGCTACGCCCATGTCGGGGACCGCGAGATCGAGGCGGCCGCCGAACGGGTCGGGCGGGCGATTGCGTCCATGACAGGGTTGCTGCGGGCAGCCCGGTCCGAAGGGTACGACCGGGAGGCCGTTCGCGCCCGCGGTCCCGTTACCAGAACGCGCTGAGTTCGACCCCGACGGTGTGCTCCGGCGGCGCGCCGTCGTTCTCGCGGCGGGTCGCCTTGAGGCCGAAGGAGAGGTCGGGGGCGTTTGCGGCTTCGGGCGCGAGCCGCCATCCGAGGCTCCAGTCGCGCGCGCCCGCGGCGAGGCCGAGGCCCATATGGGGGCTGGCGGTGAAGCGACCGCCGAAAGCGGGGAGGCCGTATGCCGCCTCCATCGCCCAGCGGCTCTCCGCCTCGCCGCCGCTTCCCGACCCGGCGCGGTCCTCCAGCGGCTCCGGGGCGAACAGCGCGTCGAGGCCGCCCTGCGCCCGACCGCCCCAGTCCTGGCCGAGGCTCAGCGACAGGCCCCGTCCGCTCGCAGGATCGGGGTCGAAGGACAGTTGCGCCGAGACGCCCCGGTCCTCAAGACCCTCATCGTCATGCGCCACCAGCGTGCGCCCCGAGAGGTCGAGCACGAGCCCCAGGCCCGGGTCGCGCCAGGCGAGGCCGCCGCCAAGCTCCAC
>JAPOZD010000286.1 GCA_026706245.1 Alphaproteobacteria bacterium | reverse complement strand
GGTCCTCCCAGCTCTTTACCTCGCGGTTGAACCAGCCCAGAGGCTGGTTGCCCACCGGCGAGATCGGGAAGACGACGACATCGCGGTCCAGAACCTCCTGGAAGAGCCGGTTGTGTAGTTCGAGGCCGCCGCCGTCATAGACCCAGCCCCAATAGTCGATCCAGTCGAAGCCCCACGGTCCGCCCGGCGCCGGGCCGAACAGCGCCGCGGCGCGGTTCTTGCCGACATAATAGGCCGATGCCGAGAACCCACCGTCCAGCACCTTGCGGGCCGTCGCGTCCAGAAGCTCGAACGAGGGCACGATCGCGCCGCCCGGCTGCACGATGATCTCGACGCGCCCGTTCGACAACGCCTTCACGCGATCTGCGAAATACAGGAAGCTGTTGTGGGTGTAGAACGAAGACGGGAATGCCGTCTGGAACTGCAGCTTGATTTCCTGCGCCGACGCATCGCGCGCTGGCGCCATTGCGATCAGCGCGCCGGCGACCAACGCCAGGCACCAGACCGTAATTCGTTTCAACCCTGTCATCGAAAGTCCTCCTCACTCCTGACTGCGACGCCGACCCTGAACCGCCGTATTGACAAAGCGGTATGCGCGGGCGTTTGACGCCGTGAAGGCGAAAGCCTGCGTCCATACGGCGCGGCCGTCAAGGAAATAGAATCGACAGTCACTCGCTGCCGTTCCCGTTTGCGTGTGCGCGCCGGGCTGCCGACCGGGGCGCTCCAGGCCGGCCCGCGTGACCGGGCATGGACGAGGTTCACGCCTTCCTGCCGGATCGGTTCCCGCAGGTGGGCTGCGTTCCGCCAGAGCCCGGCGGGATTCCTTGTGTGGACGGGCAGGGCGATGTGGTCCGCGCCGAGGCCGGCCGCCATCCGGCCGCCCGAAGAGACGACGAGGGCTCGAGCGCCGGCCTCGCGTATTGCGGCGGCGATCTCCAGTGCGCCCCGCTCGACGCCGCCCGCCTCCAGCGCGGGCAGCACCTGCAGGATTGTCTTGCCCTCTGGCAAGGCCCCGGCGGGAGCTGGCGACATGGCAAGTCCGACCTTCGACAATCTCGGCAGCAATGTGAAGGCCAAGTTCGCTTGAGACTGGCGTCTTCCATCCATCGGTTGCAGGCTGCAAGCCAAATTTCTTCGGAGGAGCGGAGGCGGTTGTGACGGACGAAACGGGCCCGGCGCCCGATATCCTTGCACGCCCTTGCGGGCCGCCGCTCGCTTACCGGCGCACGGCTGGGCAAGCGCCGGGCGTGGTGTTCCTTGGCGGGTTCATGTCCGACATGACGGGCGAGAAGGCGAGCGCTCTCGATGCCTTCTGCCGGCGGCAGGGCAGGGCCTTCCTGCGGTTCGACTATCGCGGCCACGGCGCCTCCGGCGGGCGCTTCAAGGAGGCCGTGATTTCGGACTGGCTTGCCGACACGCTCGCCGTGCTCGACCGGTTGACGGAGGGGCCGCAGGTGCTGGTCGGCTCCAGTATGGGCGGCTGGCTGATGCTGCTGGCGGCGCTGGCCCGTCCAGAACGGGTCCATGCGCTCATCGGCATTGCCCCGGCGGCCGACTTCGTGCGGCGCATGGAGGCGGCGTTGACGGCGGACCAGCGGCGCGACCTCGACGGGCAGGGCTTCTTCCTGCGCCCGAGCGAATACGGGGACGGGCCCTATACGATCACGAAGGCGCTGATCGAGGACGGCAAGCGCCACTGCCTTCTGGATGGCCGGGTGCCAATAAGCCGCCCCGTGCGCCTGCTTCACGGAATGCGCGACGACGCCGTCCCCTGGCGGGACTCGCTGCGCCTGGCCGACTGTCTCGACAGCGAGGACGTGCGCACGGTCTTCGTGAAGGACGGTAACCACCGCTTGAGCCGCCCCTTCGACCTCGCGCTGCTCACAACCGTTCTGGAGGGGCTGCTGCGCCCGTCCGGCAACGATCAGTAGCGGTAATAGTCGGGCTTGAACGGCCCGGCCTGCGAGACGCCGATATAGTCGGCCTGTTCGGGACGCAATTCTGTCAACCGGGCGCCGAGCCTCGCCAGGTGCAGCATGGCCACCTTCTCGTCGAGATGCTTCGGCAGCACATGCACCTGCCGGTCGTATTGCTCTCCATTGGTCCAGAGCTCGATCTGCGCCAGCACCTGGTTTGAGAAGCTTGCCGACATCACGAAGCTCGGATGCCCCGTCGCGCAGCCGAGGTTCACCAGCCGGCCTTCCGCCAGAAGGATCAGCCGCTTGCCGTCCGGGAACTCCACCTCGTCCACCTGCGGCTTGACATTGTGCCAGGCGAGATTGCGAAGCGCGTCCACCTGAATCTCATTGTCGAAATGGCCGATATTGCAGATGATCGTGCGGTCCTTCATGGCGCGCATGTGGTCGATGGTCACGACATCGGTGTTGCCGGTTGCGGTCACCACGATGTCCACGCGGCCGGCGACATCGTCCAGACGGACAACCTCGTAGCCGGCCATGCAGGCCTGCAGCGCGCAGATCGGGTCGACCTCGCTGACCATCACCCGGGCGCCCTGGCTGCGCAGGCTTTCCGCCGAGCCCTTGCCGACATCGCCATAGCCGCAGACCAGAGCGGACTTGCCGGCGATCATGACGTCGGTGGCGCGATTGATCCCGTCCACAAGGCTCTCGCGGCAGCCGTAGAGGTTGTCGAACTTCGACTTCGTCACCGAGTCGTTGACATTGAAGGCCGGGCAGGCGAGCGAGCCGGTCTTCGCCATATCGTAAAGACGCAGCACGCCGGTCGTCGTCTCCTCCGACACGCCCCGCACACCTTTCATGAGTTCCGGATAGTCGTCATGCATGAGCCTGGTCAGGTCGCCGCCGTCATCGAGCAGCAGGTTAGGGCGCCAGCCGCCCGGACCCTCGACCGTGCGGTGCACGCACTGCCAGTATTCCTCCTCCGTCTCGCCCTTCCAGGCGAACACCGGCACGCCGGAGGCCGCCATGGCCGCGGCGGCCTGGTCCTGAGTGGAGAAAATGTTGCAGGACGACCAGCGCACCTCGGCGCCGAGCGCCTGCAGCGTCTCGATGAGCACCGCGGTCTGGATGGTCATGTGCAGGCAGCCCGCTATGCGCGCGCCCTCAAGCGGCCGGGACGGGCCGTATTCCTCGCGGATCGCCATGAGCCCCGGCATTTCGGTTTCGGCGATGGCGATTTCCTTGCGGCCCCAATCGGCAAGCGAGATATCGGCAACCTCATAATCGGGCATCGGAGGATGAATCCTTGGCTATCGGAAGCTCCGGCCGGAGCCTGCCGCGTATAGCAACCCGTTCCGCCTGCTTCAACCGGAGCGCCTATGCCTCGCTGAAGCCGTCCGCCACGAGCGCCTGGAGCGCGGCGAGCGCCGCGGCCGCCTCGGCGCCTTCGCAGACGACTTCGATTTCGCATCCCTTGCCGGCGCCCAGCAGCAGCAGTCCCATGATCGAGACGCCCGGCACGGTCATGTCGTGGTGAGTGACCTGCACCTCCGCATCGAAGCGCCCGGCAAGCGCCACGAACTTCGCTGCGGCGCGCGCATGCAAGCCGCGCTCATTGACGATCCGCAACAATGCCGACGGCATGTCAGCCGGGCGCCTCGGCGAGCAGTTTCGAGGCGATCTGGATGTATTTCCGCCCGGCCTCTTCGGCATCCGCAACGGCTTCGGCGAGCGTTCTGTGCTGACGGCAGGTCGCGAGTTTTACCAGCATCGGCAGGTTGACGCCGGCAACCACTTCAACCTCGCCCTTGTTGGACGCGCCCAGCACGGAGATGGCGAGATTGGACGGCGTGCCGCCGAACATGTCCGTCAGCAGGACGACGCCGTCACCTGAATTGAGAGTCTTTGCGACCTGCGCGATTTCGGCGCGGCGGTCCTCCATGTCGTCGTCGGGGCCGATGCACACCGCCGCGACCTGCTCCTGGGGCCCGACGACATGCTCAAGCGCCGCGAGCAGTTCGGCGGCGAGGCGGCCATGCGTAACGAGCGCCAGGCCAATCATGGGCTGTTCTCCGCTTTCAACGCGACGGCCCGGTCCGCCGCCCTCTCCAGATAGTCCTGCCCGGATGTCGGTACCGCTTCTAGGTCGCGGTGGGTCAGCGTGGCCCGCCAGCCCCGACCGCGCAACAGCCGCGCAAGTTCCTCGGCGGTGAAGACCGAGCGGTGGCGACCGCCGGTGCAGCCGACCGCTATCGTCAGATAGGCGCGGCCTTCCTTTGCATAGCGGGGTAGCAGCGTCCGGAGCAGCGTGCCGACGCCTTCGAGAAATGAAGCAAAGTCCGGGTCCTTTGCGATATGGGCGCCGACTTCTTCGTCGCGCCCGGTCAACGGCCGCAACTCTTCTATGTAGTGGGGGTTGGACAGGAAACGCATGTCGAACACAAGGTCTGCCTCGCGCGGCAGGCCCAACCGGAAGGAAAAGGAAGTGACGAAAATCGACATGCCT
>JAPOZD010000312.1 GCA_026706245.1 Alphaproteobacteria bacterium | reverse complement strand
CCCGCAGCACCGTGATACGAAACGCACCCGACTCCGGGATTGTCATGGAGCCGAGGACGCTGCCGCGCTCGAGGCCGTAGGCTTCCAGCAGGAAGTCGATCTGGTTGACCTCGCAGCCGAGCCCGACCAGCACGATGCCGGCGAAATTCGGGTGGCGCGCATGGCCCCAGAGCACGCGCTGGAGGTTTTCGTAGCCGTCGCCCGCCCCGGCCATGCCGCAGCCGGTGGAGTGGGTGAGCGCCACGACGCCGTCCACATGGCTGTAATCGGCCAGGATTTGGTCCTCCACCGCTTCGGCGATGAAGCGCGCGGCGGTGGCCGAGCAGTTCACGCTGGTCAACACGCCGATATAGTTGCGGGTGCCGACCCGGCCGTTGGCCCGCAGATAACCCTGGAAGCTCGCCCGTTCGCCTTCCGGCACGAAATCGACCGGCTTCGTCTCCTGCCCGATGGCGTAGTCGCGTTCGAAATCGCCCATGGCGCAATTGTGGACATGGACATGCGCGCCGGCCTCGACCGGCTCGCTCGCAAAGCCGATGATCTGGTCGTATTTGCGCACCGGCTCGCCCGCCGCAATCGGGCGGGTGGCGATCTTGTGGCCGGCGGGCACGACATCGAGCGCGGTGACGCCCTCGCCGGGAATCTCGGTTCCGGAGAGGATGTCGATGCGCGCGACGACCACATTGTCTTCGGGCGCAAGGCGGATGGAGAGGGTCATGGGCGTGTCTGTCTCCTAAGCGGCGAGCAGTTCGTGGAGTTCGCCGGCGCGGCCGGGCGCATCGAAGTCCCAGGCAAGCGCACTCAGCGCTTCGGCCCCGTCGCCCAACGCCGGTTCGGCGAGCGAGCGGAACTTGGCTTCGAGATCGGCGCGGGAGAGCGGGTTGCCCGGATTGCCGCGCGCCATGGCGGTCTCGCGCCGGTCGGTCGCGCCGTCGAACCACTGGACCTCCAGCGCCGCCGAGCGCGTGTCCCGGCCGGGTTCGGCCACCGGCTCGACGCGGGCGAGCACGGACCGCAAGTCCGGGTCGGCCAGCGTCCCGGCGGTGAAGTCGCCTTCCACCGCCGGGCGGCCGGCAAGGCCCAGCGCCGTGCAGAAAGCGAGGCTGAACTTGCCTTCGAGCGGGGTTTGCGGGTCCGCCTTGCCGGCGAGACGGATCGCGGCGGGATTGACGCGCAGCTCGATGCGCCGGGCCTCCCGGCCGGCCGCCTCGGGCGCGAGCGACCGCGCGGCGTCGATGACCGGGTGGGTCAGCAGGCAGGCGGCATAGGGCTTGACCGTGTTGCGCAGCAGCTCCCAGCCATCGTCGAAATCCACCGCGCCGATGCCCGCCGCGCCGTCCTGCACCAGTGCGCTGCCGAGCCCTCCTTCGGCTTCCAGCAGGGCCTCGGACGCCTCGAAGCCCGCAGCCGCCAGCTCGGCGGCAAGCACGCCGTTCATCGCCGCCTTGCCGGCATGGAAGGGCTTGGCGTGGGTGCCGAAGGAGCCCGTCAGGCCGCCGGCCTGGGTGGCGGCGGCGCCGAGCGCGCGGGCGATGCCGTCCTCGTCCAGCTGCAGCAGCACGGCCGCGGCGACCGCCGCACCGAGCGCGCCGAAAATGCCGGTGGAGTGCCAGCCGCGCAGATTGGCCACACCGCCGATGCCGTTGCCGAGCCGCGCGCCCGCTTCGAAGCCGGCGATGAAGGCGGCCATCATATCCCGGCCCTCGGCGCCGGTCTGCTGCCCCACGGCCAGCGCGGCGGACCAGACCGGGGCGGAGAGATGCGCCGTCGCGCCGACATGGGTGTCGTCATAATCGAGGCAGTGGGCGAAGGTGCCGTTCACGAGTGCCGCCCCGGCCGCGCAAGTCGTGCCGCCGAGCGCGATGCGCGCCCTGCCTTCGGCCCGCCAGCCCTCGACGACGCGGCGCACCGCCCTGCCGCCGGGTTCGCCGAGCGCGCCGAGCGTGACGCCCAGCGTGTCGAGCAGGCAGGCCCTGGCCGCTTCCATGACCTCGGGCGGCCAGTTCCGGCCGGGGGCTGCCGCCGCCCATGACGCCACGCGCCGGATCGTTTCGTTTTCGCTCATCTTCCCGTCCGTCCTTCCCTGCGCTCCGGCCGGGCCGGCTGTCATGGCCCGGCGCAGGCGCCCCAGACCTCGTCGCTCTTCAGCCAGCCTTTATGGCCTTCCTTCGCAACCCGGCACCAGCCCTCGCGGCGTTCGAGCACCGTGACCACCACGCCCGGCTCCATCACGGCCACGCCCCGGGCGCCTGTCTCCGGCGACCGCCTGAGCAGCCGGTTCGCGGTCGTGACAATGGCGCGGGGCCAGTCCGCCAGCAGATGCGCGCTCATCCAGCCCGTCTCGCCCTTGGGATCCTCGACCTTCCGCCAGTCGAAATGCTCCTTGACGATCCGCACCGGCAGGCCCCGCTCCTCATAACGCCAGAGCACGGGATAGTTCATGCTCGGCCCGACGCGGAGATTGGCCTCGGTGGCGCGGATCGCGGCGTAGCGCGGCAGCGGCAGGCCGGTGAGCCGTTCGCCCGCCGCCGCGGCGGCGCTGCACAGGCACAGGGCCGCTACGAAGACGTTCCTGAGCGCCGTCACCGCCGCGCCTCCGGCCAGATGACGAGCGCCAGCGCCAGCATCGCCAGCCCCTCGACGGCGACGACCGTGACGGCCGTGTAGGCGCCCAGCCATTCCGCGAGCAGGCCCATATGCAGGAAGCCGATCGGCCCCGTGCCGATGCAGATGGTCAGCGCGCCCATGGCGCGGTTGCGCATTTCCGGGCTCGCGCCGAGATAGGTCAGGGTCGCTTGCATGGTCGCGAAGCAGGCGCCTCCGATGCCGGCCGTGACCAGAATTGTGCCAGAAAGCAGGAACCAGGGCGAGGCCGCGAACACGATGGCGGACAGCATGTAGGACGCAACGCCGACGATATAGATGCGCCGGAACCAGACGGCGCGGCCGAGCCAGGCGATGCCGAGCGCGCCAATGAGCGCGCCCAGCCCCTCGGCGCTCTGCAGCACGCCCACGGGGAACGCCGAGAGGCCGAGCGCCTCCTTCCCGATCACCGGCACCATCGAGGTCATCGGGAAGCCCCAGACATTGAAGATGACGGTGACGGCCAGGGTGGCGACCAGCGGGCGGTTGGTGCGGATGTAGCGGAAGCCGTCGCGAAGCGCGGTCAGCACGCCGGCGGGCGCCGCACCCGTCCGCACGTCGGTCCCGACACGCACGCGCGCCATGAGCAGCAGCGAGAGGAGATTGAGACCGGCGCCCGCGAAGAATGTCCCGGAAATGCCGATGCCCTCCAGCAGCGCCCCGCCCGCAAGCGGGCCGAGCATCCGGGTCGCATTGTTGGTGGCGGCGTCGAACCCCATCGCCTGGGCGACCTGTCCGTCGCCGGCAATGTCGCCCAGCATGGTGCGCCGGAGCGGCATTTCGCTGGACCAGATCATGCCGTTGAGGAACGCGCCCGCCGCGACATGCCAGACCTCGAGTGCGCCGAGCGCGGCCAGGACGCCCAGCAAGATCGAGTTCGCGACCAATACGCCGAGCCCCGCCATCACCACGGCCCGGCGGTCGAACCGCTCGGCCAGCGAGCCGGCGAGCGCGCCGAACAGCATGAGCGGCAGGAACCGCAGGACGAACATCAGCGTCACGTCGAAGGCCGAGCCGGTGCGGTCGAACACCCACACGCCGACCGCCAGAATCTCCAGCCAGCGGTTCACATTGGAGAGCGCGCCGGAAACCCAGACGCGCCGGAACGCGACATTGCCGATGAGTGCGAAGGGACTTATTGTGCCGACCATAGGATATGCAAACCCCACCCGCGTTCCGGGCGCAATCCCGAAAACCGGCCCGGCCGCCGGATTGCGGGCGCTCCCTGTCCGTATCGGGAAAGGCCGATATGCTTTACGCGCTTCACGAGATGCAGCGCCTCGCCTGGGCGCCGGCGCGCATGATGGCCGAGGCCGGCCGGCAGGCGGCGTCCAATCCGCTCCACCCGATGTCCTGGCACCCCGCCGGGCGCGCCGTCGGCGCCGCCTGCGAGCTGTTCGAGCGCGCGAGCCGCAAGCATGGCAAGCCGGAATTCGCCATCCGCCAGGTCTTGAGCGGCGGCGTGCCGGTTGCCGTGCGCGAAGAGGTCGTGGTTTCGAAGCCGTTCTGCGACCTGCTGCATTTCAGGCGGGAGGGCCGCACCGGCGATCCCGCCGTGCTGGTGGTGGCGCCGCTTTCCGGCCATTTCGCCACGCTGCTGCGCGATACGGTGCGCGGGTTGCTCGCGGAGCATGACGTCTATATCACCGACTGGCAGGACGCCCGGCAGGTGCCGGCGGGCCGCGGCCCGTTCACGCTCGACGACTATATCGACACACTGCTGGAGTTCCTGGCGCGGCTCGGGCCGGAGGCGCATCTCGTCGCCGTCTGCCAGCCCTCCGTG
>JAPOZD010000337.1 GCA_026706245.1 Alphaproteobacteria bacterium | reverse complement strand
GTAGTCGGTGGTGGGCAGCTGGGTGAGGGGCGTCAAGCCCGGCCGGCCCGAGAAGAGCCGGCGCATCTTCCGGCGCTACGGCGCGGGCGCGCCGCTCTACCGGGAAAAGTGCGAGGCCTCGGCGGCCAACGGCTATGAGGGGTTCATGCTTGCATAGGCCAGGGCAATCGCTTTCGGATTTGTCATGCCCGAACGCCCCCTCGGTCATACCCGGACTTGATCCGGGTATCCATGCGGCCGCCCGGCGGAAGCGGTGGCGGGAGATACCCGGAACAAGTCCGGGTATGACGGGAAGGGGATGTGACCGGCCCCTCGAAACCCGGTTGAATCCCGATCACGCGCCCTGCTCGCAAATCTTCAAAAGCGATTGCCCTGTGCATAGGCGGGTGCATAGGCGGGGCGGGCTTTCTCTGCCGGGAAGCCGGCGCGTATAGTAGCGGTCGGGCGATGCCTTTCCGGGAGCGGAGGAGCATGGAGCGAAGCATCGGCAGCATGGGATCGGAATATACGCGCTTCCGCGTCGATCCGGAGGCCGTGCCGCTGCTTGCGAAGCTCGACTGGAACAGCATTTCCCGCCGGGTATTCATCGACCCTGTCGGCGGCCTTGTCGCGCTCATGACGCCGTCCTCGAAGCATGAGCGCTACGCCTGGGGCACCGGACGGCTGATGGACGCCGTGGACAGGGCGGGCATTCCCGTCGTCGCGCTGGGAGCGACGCGCTGGCGCCGCCCCGAAGACCCGGAGAACACCGGCGCGGAGCCCGACGCCTGCTACTATCTGGGCGACACCGCCGAACGCTGGGGACAGGCCTATGAGCGGGGCGAGGCGGAACTGGAAGCGTTCGAACTGCACACGCCGCCCTCGCTGGTGATCGAGGTCGAGCGAAGCGCCGGCGACGGGGACAAGCCCGCCTTCTACCGCCGGCTGGGCGTGCCGGAAATGTGGCGGCTCGACATTCCGGGAAACACGCGCGAAGCGGCCATGCTGGACCTCCAGGCCCCGGACGGCCCGGCCGAACTGGCTTCCTCCACGGTGCTTCCTCCGGCAACCCCGTCCTTTGTGCTGACGGCGCTGGAACTGGCTGTCCGCCGCCGCCTCGGCGAACTCGACGCCCTGATCGGCACGCAGGAAATCCACTGAACGAACCGATGACGGAAGAGAAGGAAACCCGATGAGCGAACTAACGGGTTCGGCGATCCTTGCCAAGGCGCTGCGCAGGCAGGGCTGCGACGAGATGTTTTTCCTGATGGGCGGCCCGATGCTGCTGGCGGAGACCGAATGCGCCAATGAAGGCATCCGCATGGTCGATGTCCGCCACGAGCAGGCGGCGGCGATGATGGCGCATGCCTATGCGCGGCTCAGGACCAAACCGGCGGCCTGCATGGCGGCGTCGGGGCCGGGCGTGACCAATCTGGTCACCGGCCTCTGCAACGCGCTGGTCGACTGCACGCCGGTGGTCGCGGTCGGCGGCTGCTCGCCGCTGCGCCAGTTCGGCCAGGACGTCTTCCAGGAGATCGACCAGATGCGGATCATGGAGGGCTGCGTAAAGTGGTCGGCCCGCGTGTACGATCCGCGCCGCATCCCGGAAATCGTCGATATCGCCTTCCAGCAGGCCATGGCCGGCAAGCCGGGGCCCGTCTATATCGATATGCCGGGCGACATCCTCTACACGAAGGTGCCCGAAGAGGAGATCAACTGGACGACCTCGGGCCGCCCGCTGCTCCGCAGCCGCCCGGCCGGCCAGCAGGACCTGATCGAGGAGACCGCCGCGATCCTGGCCAACGCGGAGCGCCCGGTGATGATCTCCGGCTCCGGCATCCTCTGGTCCGAGGCGTCCGAGGCGATGCACCGCTTCGTCGATGCCTCCGGCATCCCCTTCTACACCACGCCGCAGGGCCGGGGCGTCGTGCCGGAGGACCATCCCTGGCACTACGCCACCATGCGTTCGACCGCCTTCCGCGAGGCGGACTGCATCCTGATCCTCGGCACGCGGCTCAACTACATCGTCGGCCACGCCGCTCCGCCGCGCTTCAACGCGGATGCGCGCATCGTGCGCATCGACATCGACCAGACCGAGATCGCCCAGAGCCCGCGCCCCATCGACATCGGCATCGTGGCGGACGTGCGCACGGGGCTGGAGCAGCTTATGGCCGCCATTGACGGCCGATTCGACGCCGACCGCTTCAAGGCCTGGCGGGACCGGCTGGCCGAGGGCGAGGCGGAGAAGCGCGCCCGGCCCGGCGGCAACGCCCTCTCGGACGACACGCCGATCCACCCGCTCCGGCTATGCGAGGAAGTCAAGAACTTCATGAACCGGGACGCCATCCTGGTGGTGGACGGGCAGGAGATCCTGAACTACGGGCGCCAGTCCATGCCGACCCACACGCCCGGCCACCGGCTGAACTCCGGCCCCTTCGGGACGATGGGCGTGGGCCTCCCCTACGCCATCGGCGCCAAGGTCGCCAAGCCGGACAAGCAGGTCATCTGCGTGCATGGCGACGGCTCGATGGGCATGAACGCCATGGAGCTCGAAGCCGCCCAGCGCCAGGGCATCCCGGTGCTGGTCGTGGTGAGCTGCAATGGCGGCTGGACGGCCGACCCCAACCGGGAAAAGATCGGCCGCGACCTGGGCTATGTGCGCTTCGACAGGATCGCCGAGGCGCTCGGCTGCTACGGCGAGCAGGTCGAGGAGCCGGGCGACATCCGCGCGGCGTTGGAGCGGGGCCAGGCGGAAGTGGACAAGGGCCGCGTCGCCGTCATCAATGTCGTGACGGACTACCGCGCCCGCGCCGGCACGGTCCAGTTCGCGCAATACTCAACCTGACGGCAGTGGCGGCGCGGCGCGCGGTACAGGCGGTCGCGGCGGCGCTTGCCGCCTTCGCGCTCGCGGCCGCCGCGCCCCCGCCGCCCCAGAAACCCCCGCCGCTGGAGGCGCTGTTCGGCGGGCCGTTCGAACTGACCGACCATGACGGGCGGGCGGTGACGGACGGGACCTTTCGCGGCCGCTTCACGCTCTTCTATTTCGGCTACACTTTCTGCCCCGACCTCTGCCCGACCAACCTGCTGACCATGGCGGAGGCCGTCGAGGCGCTGGGGCCCGAGCAGGCCGGGCGGGTGCAGCCGCTCTTCGTCACCGTCGATCCCGAACGCGACGACCTGCCGGCGCTCAGGGACTACATGGCGCATTTCGGCCCGCGCTTCCTTGGGCTTCGCGGCACGCCGGCCCAGACCCGCGCCGTGCTGAAAGCCTGGCGCATCCACCGCCGCAAGGTGCCGGCCGAGGCCGGGGCGGATGCGGACGACTATCTGGTGGACCATGCGACCCTCACCTTCCTGATGGGGCCGGACGGCCGCTTCCGCACGCTCTTCCCGCATGACACGCCGGCGGAGAAGATGACGGCCACGATCCGCCGCTATCTCGCCGCCGAACGGTAGCGACACCGGAGCTCCCAGCGGCTCGCCGCGGACGAGGCGGGGCGGCCACAGATTATGTTCACAAGAAATCAGTAATAATTCTGGAGATAATATTGATAGTCAGGAATCATGGGGTATATTGGCACGGAAGAAGGAAGCGGCATCCGGAGGCCGCTTCGTCTCTTGCCCGCGCGCCGGCGCGAAAAGACCCCCTCGGAGCGGACGGGAAAGGTGCGCCCTGCGCCTCGCGCGGGCAATCAGGCGCGCGAACCGCGCCGGCGCGGACACGCGCCCGCGGGCGTGCGCATTACGCGCGAATCTAGGGTCCTGCCGCAGCCAGCCGGCAGCGGCGGGCACGACGGAACGAAGACGGCTCGAAAGGAAGACGCAATGCACAAAACGACCATCGCCTATGCGCCGCCCGCATGCGGATCATGACACCTCATGACACTTCCACCTGTGTTCCGGCAGCTCTGCGCACCCTGTCCATCGGAATCCGGCCATGCGTCCCGAGCGGAGACATGAATTCGGCGCGCCTTGCCGCCGGCCGCGGACATGGCCAGAGTCGGCGCGATGCAGCGGATGGGAGATGGCGGTGACGGACGATTTCGGAATCCGGGAAGTGGGCGAGGCGACGAAAGAATCGGAGCGGCTCCAAGAGGTGGAGCAGCCGCGCCCGTGAGCCGGTTCGATGTCATCGTTGTCGGCGGCGGGCTGGTCGGGGCGGCGGCGGCGCGCGCTTTTGCTTCGGCCGGGCTGGAGACGGCGCTGGTGGACCGCGCGCCCGTCGAGACGGGCGCGGCCTTCGACGGGCGCACCACCGCCATCTCGCACGCCTCCGTGCAGGTGCTGCGGGGCGTGGGCCTCTGGGCCGCCATTGCGCCCGACGCCGAGCCGATGGCCGACATCCGCATCACCGACGGCGCCGCGCCGGTCTTCCTCCACTACGACCACCGCGAGGTCGGGGACGAACCGTTCGGCTATATCGTGGAGAACCGGCTGATCCGGGCGGCCGCAGCGGCGCTGCTGGAAGACACGGCG
>JAPOZD010000093.1:3988-4456 GCA_026706245.1 Alphaproteobacteria bacterium | reverse complement strand
CCGGCCGGCCTTGACGTCATTTGCCGCCCCGACCCCGATCCGGAACCGCTCCGCGCCGGGCGCCTTTCCCGGCGTGGCGGCAGGGCGCTCTGCCCTGCCTTACCGTGTTGCGCACCGGAGGGGCTTCGCTATCATTCTCGCATGACCCGGACAGTATGGGGATGACGCGATGGAACCGCCGGAGACGATTGAGGTCGAGGAGGCCGCGATTGCCTGCGACGGCGGCGGCGGCGCGCTCGGCCACCCGCGCGTCTGGCTTCATCTGGACAGCGAAGGCCGGGTGGATTGCCCCTATTGCGGCCGGCGTTTCGTGCTGAAGGACGGAGCCGGCCTCCGCGCGGCGCATTGACGGAAGAGGCGCCCCGCCACGTCTTCCTGGTCGATGGCTCCGGCTACATTTTCCGCGCCTTCCACGCCCTGCCGCCGATGACGCGGCCGGACGGCACGCCGGTCAACGCGGTCTATGGG
>JAPOZD010000093.1:0-3978 GCA_026706245.1 Alphaproteobacteria bacterium | reverse complement strand
CATGCTGATGCGGCTGGTCGAGGACACCGACGCCGACCGGATCGCGGTCGTGTTCGACGTGGCGCGAACGACCTTCCGCAACGACATCTACCCCGACTACAAGGCGAACCGCGACGACCCGCCGCCCGAACTCGTGCCGCAATTCGCGCTGATCCGCGATGCCGTGAAGGCGCTGAACCTCCAGGTCGCCGAACTGCCGGGTTACGAGGCGGACGACATCATCGCGACCTATGCCCGCCGCGCGGCGGCGCTTGGCGCGGAGGTCACGATCGTTTCCTCCGACAAGGACCTGATGCAACTCGTGGACGAGCGCATATCGCTCTTCGATCCGGTGAAGCAGCGCCGTATCGGCGGGCCGGAAGTGGTCGAGCGCTTCGGCGTGCCGCCGGAAAAGGTGGTGGACGTGCAGGCGCTTGCCGGCGATTCCAGCGACAATGTGCCGGGAGTGCCCGGCATTGGCGTCAAGACAGCGGCGCAGCTGATCGGCGAATATGGAGACCTCGACACGCTTCTGGCGCGGGCGGAGGAGATCCGCCAGCCCAAGCGGCGCGCCAACCTCCTCGAATTCGCGGAACAGGCCCGCATCTCGCGGCAACTCGTGCTGCTGCGCGACGATGTGGAGGAGGTCCCCGATCTTGATGCCTTCGTTGTGAAGGGCCTCGATCCGGCGCGGCTCAGGCCTTTCCTGGAAGAACAGGGCTTCGCCTCGATTATCGCCCGCCTCGGCAGCGCGGACGAGGAGGAGCGGCCGGCGGCCCCGGTGGAAGCCGAATATGAACTTGTCACTGAAGAAGAGACACTGAAGCGTTGGGTCGAAGCGGGTTTCGAGGCCGGCATCGTCGCTATCGACACGGAGACTGACAGCCTGGATGCGCAGCGCGCGCGCCTTGTGGGCCTCTCGCTCGCCGTGGCGCCCGGCAGGGCCTGCTACATCCCCGTCGGGCACGACCTGGCGGCGGAACTGCTGGAAGCGGAAGCGCCGCAGCAGCTCACCGCCGAAACCGCGCTTGCGATGCTGGCGCCGCTGCTCTCCTCCGACGCTGTGCTGAAGGTCGGGCAGAACATCAAATACGACATGGAAGTTCTCGCCGGGCACGACATCCGCGTGGCGCCTGTCGACGACACGATGGTGCTTTCCTATGTGCTCGACGGGTCGAGCCACGGCCACGGCATGGACGAGCTCGCGCGACTGCATCTCGGCCATGAATGCATCAGCTATGAGAGCGTGTGCGGCAAGGGCAGGAACGCGATCACTTTCGACAGGGTGGCGCTCGACAAGGCGCTGGACTACGCAGCGGAAGACGCCGATATCACGCTCAGACTGCACGGAATCCTGCGCCCGCGGCTGCGCGAGGAGCGCATGGCGGCGGTCTATGAGACCATCGAGCGGCCGCTGATCCCGGTGCTTGCGGACATGGAGAACGCCGGCATCAAGGTCGATGTCGCGGCGCTGAACGCCCTGTCGAAGGACTTTGCGCGCCGCATCGGCGACCTTGAGCAGGAAATTCACAACCTTGCCGGGCACCCCTTCAATATCGGTTCGCCCAAGCAGCTCGGCGAAATCCTGTTTGACGAGATGAGCCTGCCCGGCGGCAGGAAGGGCAAGACCGGGGCCTATGCAACCGGCGCCGAAATCCTGGAGGACCTGCGCGCGCAGGGGCACGACCTGCCGGCCAGGGTGCTCGACTGGCGCCAGCTCTCGAAGCTGCGCAGCACCTATACGGAAGCGCTGGCCGCGGCCGCCCATCCCGGCACGCAGCGCGTCCACAGCTCCTTCTCCCAGGCGGTCGCCGGCACCGGCCGCCTCTCCTCCAACGACCCCAACCTCCAGAACATTCCCGTGCGCACTGAGGAAGGCCGGAAGATCCGCCGCGCCTTCGTTGCCGAACCGGGCCATATGCTCGTCAGCGCGGACTATTCGCAGATCGAGCTTCGCCTGCTGGCCCATGTCGCGGAGATCGAGCCGCTGAGGGACGCGTTCCATGCCGGCCTCGACATCCACGCGCTCACCGCGTCGCAGGTGTTCGGGCAGCCGGTGGAAGGCATGGACCCGATGACGCGCCGGCGGGCTAAGGCGATCAATTTCGGCATCATTTACGGGATTTCGCCCTTCGGCCTCTCGCGCCAGCTTGCGATCCCGCAGGGCGAGGCGCGGGCCTATATCGACGCCTATTTCGAGCGTTACCCCGGCATCCGCGACTATATGGGCCGGGCGCGCTCCTTTGCGCGCAAGCACGGCTATGTGCCGACCATATTCGGGCGGAAATGCCGGACCCCCTACATCGCCGACAAGAACCCCGCCCGGCGCAGCTTCGGCGAGCGGGCCGCGATCAATGCGCCGCTCCAGGGCTCGGCCGCGGACATCATCAAGCGCGCCATGCTGCGCGTGCCGCCGGCGCTCGCCGAAGCGAGGCTGAAGGCGCGCATGATCCTCCAGGTCCATGACGAGTTGCTGTTCGAGGTGCCGGAAGACGAGGTCGAGGAGACCCGCGCCTGCGTCGCCTCGGTGATGGAGAGCGCTGCGGAACTCGCGATTCCGCTCGTGGTCGAGACCGGGGTAGCCGACAACTGGGCCGACTCGCATTGAGGCGCGCCGGCCGGGCGTAAGCACCGCAGGTCCCTTGCCGGGCAAGCCTTCATCCGTCATAGGTGGCGGGTGATGACCGACCGCCGGGACGACGACCGCGACGATGCCGATGAAGCGCTGGGGGACGCCGAGCGGCAGGCCGCCGTATTCACCCATACCCGCCGCGCGCGGCGCAAGGAACTCGCGGAAGACTATGTCGAACTGATCGACGACCTGATCGAAGCCAATGGCGAGGCCCGCCTGGTCGAAATCGCGCGGCGCATGGGCGTCACCCACATGACGGCCAGCAAGACGGTCGCCCGCCTGCAGCGCGACGGCCTGGTGACAACCCGGCCCTACCGCTCGATCTTCCTCACCGGCAAGGGCCGCCAGATGGCGCTGCGCTCGCGCCGGCGCCACCAGATCGTGCTCGACTTCCTGAAGACCATCGGGGTGAGCGACGAGACCGCGCGGCGCGACGCCGAAGGCATCGAGCACCATGTCAGCGAAGAAACATTGCGGGCGTTCACGCGCATCAGCGAGACGGGGAACGCCGCAAGCCCGCCGCGCGCGGAACGGCGGCCGCTGAGCATCACCCGGCACGGGCAAGAGCGCACCGACCCCTATGCCTGGCTCCGGGCGGAGAACTGGCAGGAGGCGATGCGCGACCCTTCCGTCCTGCCGGACGATATCCGCGCGCACCTGGAGGCCGAGAACGAATACACAAGGGCGGTCATGGAGCCGTTGCGCGGCCTGCAGGAGCGGCTCAGGCAGGAGATGCGCGCCAGGATCAAGGAGGACGACACGACGGCGCCCGCGCCCGACGGTCCGTTCGCCTACTACACAAGGTTCGTGACCGGCGGCGAGCATCCGCTTTTCTGCCGCCAGGATGGCGACGGGGAAGAGGCAGTCCTGCTCGACGGCAACCTGCTGGCGGAGGGCCGGCCCTATTGCCGCATTGCCGCCTGCGCCCACAGCCCCGACCACAGGCTCATCGCCTATACGGTCGATCTCTCGGGCTCGGAAGACTACACGCTCGCCTTCCGGGACGCCGGGAGCGGCGCGGACCTCGAAGACAGGATCGAGCGGACGGCGGGCGGCGTCGTCTGGGCGAATGACAGCCGGACCGTGTTCTACACCGTGCGCGACAACAATGCGCGGCCGCGCTGGGTTTACCGCCGCAGCCTTGGCGGGGAGCCCGAGCTCGTTTACGAGGAGCCCGACCCTGGTTTCTTCCTCGATGTCGGCAAGACCCAGAGCAGCCGCTTCATCCTTCTCGATTCCCACGACCACACGAGCGGCGAAATCCGGCTGGTCGGTGCGGACCGGCCGCAGGACCCGCCGCGCCTCGTCGCCGCCCGGCGCGCGGATGTTGAATATTCGCTGGGCGATCAGGGGGAGCGGCTGCTGAT
>JAPOZD010000030.1 GCA_026706245.1 Alphaproteobacteria bacterium | reverse complement strand
CTGCCTCCAATTCCTTGGGCGCGCCATTTGGCTTTGCTGTTGTCTTTGATGCAGTTTATGGCCGATTGTTTTTTTACTCGGTCTTCGGGGCGATCCAATGCACTCATAACGGTGTCTCTTTTGTGTTCTGCTGTATTCTGCTGTATCGATTAGTCGATGGCACAAACATTAGCAAAGACTTGATCCGGGAGCTAGAGCGCGCGGCGGGTGGATCGCGCTCGCCCGGTTAGAGATATTTGAGCGCCTCGCCGGCGGCTTCGGATCGCGTGTATCGGGCGACCATTTCCGGCGTCTCCCATCGTCCCTGGCGCATGACGACGGCGTTGGGAGCGCCCTCGCGCGTCATGCGGATCGCCATGCCGACGCGGCCGGAGTAGCCCGGCCCGAGCTCGGCGGCTTCGGCGAGCGCCGCGATCCGGCGCGCGATGGTGCGCCTGAACAAATCGAGTTACATTGCTTGTAGGCATTCAGGTGGAAAGTCGTTCTTCCTCGCATCGAAGACGTGTATAGTAGTGTTTTAGTGAGACGGCAAGGCCGAAATGCCGGGTTATATGGCTTGTAGGAGCGCCGGATCGTGACGCGGCCGGACCCGTCCGGCTCCGGCCCGGCAATGTCGCTCCATAGCAGGGCGGCGGCTTCGGAGCGCCGGAGGCCGGCGTCGGCCATGACGGAGACAAGAGCCATGTCGCGGGCGGCGCGGGCGGACCGGTTGACCCGGCCGCGAAGGTGCAGGCGGATCGCCATGACGGCCTCGGTATCGAGCGGGCGAGCCTAGCGGACCTCGCGCCCGGCGTCGTCGCGGGCATAGCCGCGCAGGGCGAGCGTCACGTCGGCCGCGGCGCACGGGTTGTCCTGGCCGGCGAGGCGATGGGCGGCGGCGTCCTGGCGGACCGCGTCGAGGCCGACGCCGGCGAGCCGGCGCGCGGCGAGGAACAGGCCGATATGGTCCGGGTTGGCCGGGAGCGTCTCCAGGCCGCGCTCGCCGGCCCATGCTTCCCAGCGCCGCCAGGCGGCGAGATAGGCGCGGCGGGTATGGGGCGACCATGCGTTGCGCTGCGCTTGCCTGTGGCGGTCCTGGGCGGCCCGGTCGGGGATCGCGAGCGGGGCCGGCCGCCTGTCTGGCAGATAGGACGGATTATCGGACAGCCCAAAGGCAAGGCAACTGCGGGGCGGCTGCCTCAGCTATGCTGGTCGTCGTCCGATGTTGCCGGGCAGCGGAGGGTGATGGGGCTGTCAACTTTCCAGTGTTCGATAAATTCAACGGGTTCCGCAGCTGGGCAGATTTTCGGTGCCGCCCATCATGGACATGATGGCCCGGCCAACCCGCTCGGCCGCCGCTTCGACCTCGCGGTCCCCGACATGGGCGTAGCGCATGGTCATGCGCACATTGCTGTGGCCGAGCAGGCCGGCGACCGTGGGCAGCGGAACGCCGTTCATCGCCGCCTGGCTGGCTACCGTATGGCGCAGATCGTGCAGGCGCACATCCTCGATCCCGGCCTCGCGGCGCGCCCGGTACCAGAAGGGCAGGCCCCGGCACTGGGGCCGCGACGGGTCCCTGACAGAAGGGAACAGCCAGGGGCCGGTCCCTTCCGCCATGCGGCGCGCGACGCTCTCCCTGGCCGGGCCGTTGATCAGGAGCGTTCGGGGCCCGGTCTTGCTGTCCTGGAGCTCCAGCCGGTCGCCCTTCACTTCCTCCCGGCGAAGACGCAGGATTTCACCCTTGCGGCAGCCGGTGAGCAGCAGCAGGCGGATCGTGTCGGCCTGCTGCGCTTCCGACCGGGACCCTGCGGCATGGCGGTCGAGGACCCGGTGGAGGCGGGCGATCTCCTCGCGCGACAGGAAGCGCGTCATCTTCCGGCCCGGATTGCGGGCGATGCCTCTTGTCGGGTTGGTCCCGATATGCCCGAGCGCCAGCGCATGGTTGAGGATGTGACCGAGCAGGTCGAGAGCGGCATTGGCCGTCCCCGGCGCGGTCCGGCTGCAGGCCTCGAACCAGCGGATGACCGCGCGCCGGGCGATCCGGTCGATGCGCCGGGCCCCGAAGGCCGGGAGCAACTGCCGCTCCAGGAGGCCGTCGAAGTTTCTCTGCGTGGAGGGCTTGCAGCGCGCGAAGCGGTCCCTCCTCCACGGGCCGGCGACGAAGTCCCGGAACCGGGGCGCCTTTTCGCGAGGCTCGTTACTGGCGCCCGTGTCCCCGCTTGCCGCCGCCTCCATGCAGGCGCGGCGCACCGCTTCCACCTCGCTGAGCGCCGCCGGGCCGAAAGACAGTTTCCGCACGCCCCGGCCCGTCTTGCGGTGGTAGATGAAGGTCCGGCTGCCGGAGGGACGCACCCGCACGCCGAGACCGGCGACCTGCGTGTCCCATACGGTATATTCGCGCGCCCCGGCCCGGAGCCGCGCAATGCCGGCATCGGTGAGCCTCCTGCGGTCCGGCATCGCTCAACTCCCGAGAATGCCGGCAAGGGCGTCGGCGGCCTCGCGCACCGAGCGATCGGACAAATGGGCGTATTTCAGCGTCGTTCCGGCATCGTTGTGTCCGAGCAGCCGCGCCGTGGTCGTGACGCTCTCGCCAGCCATGATGGCGATGCTGGCATATGTATGGCGGCAGTCGTGAAGCCGGACATCGGCGATCCCCGCCTCCTCCCGAACCCGGCCCCAGAACTTGTCGAAAACGGCCGCTGTCATGGGGCCCTGCCCACGCGGCGAGGGAAAGACCCATTTGTTCTCACGCGGAAGACTGCCCAGCACGGCGCGCGCCGGGGAGGACAGCCAGACCGTCCGGGGCCCCGCCTTGCCGTCGCGCAGGAACAGCCGCCCGTCCCGGTAGTCGGACCAGGCCAGCGTCGCGATCTCGGTCTTGCGGCAGCCGGTCAGCAGAAGCAGGCGCACGAACGCCGCCTTGCGGGGACGGCGCGCCTCGTGACGGTCCAGCACTTGCGCGAGCCGGCGAAGCTCCGGCTCCGACAGGAACCGCTCCCTTCCCTTGCGCCGGTAACGTCGGATGCCGGTGCAGGGGTTACTGCCCTCCGGGCGGTAGCCGTAGACCTCGGCCTGGCGCATGATGACGGAAAGGATCGGCGCCGACCGGTCGGCCGCCACCGGCGTCGCATGCAGGGAGGCGAACCAGCGCTGCGCGTCCTGCCTTGCGATGTCGGCGATGTTCATCCCGCCGAACCACGGAAGGATCGTGCTGCGCAGATAGTTCCGGTTGACCTTCAGGGTTCCGGGCTTCCAGCGCCGTCCGTAGCGCTCGAAGACTTCCTCCGCCACGGCCTCGAACAGCCTCTCTTCCGGCAGGACGGGCGCCTCGTCGCGCCGGAGCGCGGCCAGCACCGCCGCAGCGCGCCGGCGGGCTTCGTCGATGTCCATGCTGCGGGCGTCGCCCACCGTCTTCCAGACCCGGCGGCCCTCATGCTGGCTGTGGATAAAGTAGCGTTTGGCCCCCGAGGGAAGGACGCGAACGCCGAAGCCCCTCAGCCCGCTATCACGGACGTCATAGGGCGATTTGCGGGGCCCGAAGCCCTCGATCCGGCTCTCTGTGAGGCGGGCGGTTGACATGCATTTTCCTCCTGCATCCGCTTGCAGGCGGGGGAAAACACGGTTGCATTCCCGCCCCGAACCTGCGATTGCACGAGGAAAAACAAACGCTGTATCAATACCTTAGAACCGAAGGTGCGGCACGATGGTGTAGTGGACGCAGACATCGGTCAGCCCGCCCGTCAGCAGCAGGGTGTCGGCCCCGAGCCCCCGCAGCAGGATTTCCAGATCGGTGCCGTAGAAGGCGGAATAGCGGCGCTTCTGGATGAGGTAATCCCCCTCGCGGAAGCCGGTCACCTCCTTCGCCAGCGCCGTTTCCGGGTTGTTGTCGAGGCAGTGGATGTCCTCGCTGCCGTCGAGCTCGCGGCCGAAATCCACAAGGTCGGCCCGGTGGATCTCCTGGATGAAGACGATCGGGATTCCCGTCTCGCGCGCCCGGTCGATGGCGAAGCGGGCGCGGGCGACCCGCTCGGCATAGTCCGGCATGTGCGGGATCGAGCGGACCTCCTTCTCCACGAAGGCGGATTGCTGGATGTCGATGACGATCAGGGCCGGCCGGCCTTCGATCAGCTTGCGTTTCGGTGTTCCGGTATCGGTCATGCTAGGACCCCGCTTCAGGTAGGATCGTTTCGTCCGGCTCCCGGCGTGCCCGGCCCGCGGTCAGGCCGCCCGGATCCGGGTCCAGGCCGCTTCGTAGAGCCGCGCAACCTCCTGTCCCTGATAGAGCGCCGGCTCGCAGACCGCGAGCGTCTCATCGTCCGGGAAGATGCCCGGGTTCCCCGTGTAGCTTTCCGGCAGCAGCGCCCTGGCGGCGGCGTTCGGCGTCGCATAGCGGATCGTCTCCGCAATGGCCGCGCCCGCCTCGGCGTCGAGGATGAAGTTCAGGAAGGCGTGCGCGTTTTCGGGATGCGGCGCGCCTTTCGGGATGGCAAGCACGTCCTCCCACAGGATCGACCCCTCGCGCGGCACGACATAGGAGATATCGCCGTCCTCCGCCATCGCCTGCAGAATGTCGCCGTTCCACTCCATCGCGATGTCCACCTCGCCGGAAAGCAGCAGGTCCTGCCCGTTGTCCGGCGCGAACAGCTTGAGATGCGGCTTTTGCGCGACAATCAGCTTTTCCGCCGCCTCGATATGCTTCGGGTCGGCCGAATTGAGCGGATGGCCCAGATATTTGAAGGCCGCGCCCAGTACCGTCCCCGCCTCGCTGAGCAGCGCGCAGCGCCCGCTGTAGCGGTCCGAGTCGTAGAGCCAGCGCCAGCTGTCGGGCGCGCCGTCGCAGCGGGACTTGCGGTAGCCGATGCCCATCGTGCCCCACATGTAGGGGACGGAGTGGCGCCGGCCGAGGTCGTAGGCGGCGTCCCGGAAGGCAAGCTCGATATTCGCCATGTTGGGGATGGCCGCATGATCGAGCGGCATCAGCATGCCGGCGGCGATCATGCGCTCGACGAAATCGTTGGTCGGCACGATCACGTCGTAGCCGGGATTGCCGGCTTTCAGCCTCGCGAACAGCTTGTCATTGTCCGCGTAGAGGTCCATCCGGACCGATATGCCGGTCAGCGCCTTGAAGTCCGCAAGGGTGGTCTCGCCGACATAGGTGTCCCAGTTGTAGAAATTGAGCCGGGGCTCCTCGCCGGCGGGCGCCGCTTGCGGCAGGAAGGCGAGGCCCGCCGCCGCAGCGCCCGTGCCTGCGAGGAAGCGGCGGCGCGTCGACCGGGTTCCGAAAGCCGTGCGCATCGGCGTCTCCCTGGGCTTTCCGGGGCAGGAACCCGGCGAGTGTCGAGCCGGCGCCGGGAGAAGTCAAATGCGGGGGGAGCGCAGTGACCGCGCGCCGGAACCGGCGGTGACACGCGGATTATCGCGCATCCCGGCGCGACGGCCGGGACCTTCGGGTCGCCGTCTGTCCTCCGGCCGCGCAGCATGGCGGGCGCATCGGTTGTCCGGCCCTCGCCCTCGGTTCCGATCGACGGCCGCCGGAGCTACGGGTCCGGCAGGACCACGGCGGCGGCGAGGCGTTCGTCCACGCGGCCGGGATGGTCGGGGTCGGCGGAATCGACATATTCGACAAGGCGGAGCGCGACGGAAACCGGGCGGCCCGCGCTTTCGAGGAGCGCCTGAACCGTGTAGCCGACCTCGCGCGGATGGGCGTCGTGCGGGTCAAGGCGCGCGAACCCCTCGATGAGCGGGGTCGCGACCTCGCCGACCAGCACCGCCGGGCCGATGCGCAGGCCCTCCCGGCGTCCGGCGGCGAGCCAGCGCAGCTCCGCCCGTTCGGACATCATGCGCGCGTCGAAGGCAGCCCCGACCATCGGCGGGCCGGCCTCGAACGGGGCGACCCGCACACCCTGCGCGGTGGTGAACAGCGCCGTGCCGGGGCCGAGGCCGAGCCGCCGCCAGGCATCGACGGTCCAAGCGAGCGAGCGGTCGTCGGCGCGCGCCCGGTAGAGGCGGACGGCGCTCACGCGGCCGGGTCGATGAGCGGGCGGCTGGTGGGCCCGGCAGGATTCGAACCTGCGACAACGCCGTTATGAGCGGCGGGTTCTAACCGCTGAACTACGGGCCCGCCGCAATATAGCCCGGACCGGGCGCGGCAATCGAGGGTCCGCGTCTCAGTCGGCATCGAACACGGCCTGCTTGAGCACGATGGCGAACTCCGCGACGGGGTCGGTCCAATCGTCCAGACGCCGCTGGCGAAACAGACGGGACAGGGGATACCAGGGGCTGTCGTTCCGGTCGGAAAGCCAGCGCCAGTGCGCCGGGCGGGTGAGCAGCACGGCCGCCGGCACGCCGAGCGCGCCGGCGACATGCACCGCCGGGCCGTCCGGGCCGACAACCATGTCGAGGGCGGAGATCGCCGCGGCCAGTTCGGCCGCATCGGTGATCCGGGTCGAAATGTCCGTGATGCCGGCCCGGCTGCGGAGCGCGGCCAGCGTCCGGGAGCCGGACTCGGTCTCTAGGCTGAAAAAGGCCGCGCCCTCGATGTCGAAGAGCGGCGCCATCGCCTCCAGCAGCGGACGCGCGCCCCAGGCGATGCCCACCCGCAGCCGGGCCGGGCGCGCGAAGCGCGACCGCCAGTGCCGGGCCAGCATCTCGTTTGCCCGAAAATAGGGAATATCGGCCGGGATCGTCTCGAGCGTCGTGCCGAACAGCCGCGGCAGCGCTGCGGCCGGGAGCGTCAGCGCGCCCTGCGGCCGGGCCTGTCCGGCGACGAGCACACCATCCACACCGGACTGGCCCGTGACCAGGCGCTGGAGCCCCGGCCGCACCGCCGCCAGCACGCGCTCGGCCGAGTCCAGCAGCGGCGCATAGCGCAGCAGCCAGACCGCCTCGATGTCGTCATTGACCGCATCGATGATGACGTCCGCGCCCGCGGTAGCCTGGAGCCCTGCCGGCGGCAACGGGCCCGTCGGTAGCAGCGGCAGTCCCGCGTCGAAATTGCCGCGCCTCAGCAGCGCCGAGGACAGCGCGGCGGCGGTGGCGCGGTCCTTCGGCGCAAGGTCGTGGGCGTCGGTATAGACGGCAAGCGCCTCGTCGGACCGGCCGAGCGCTTCCAGCGCATCGGCGTGGAGGAGGCGCGGTTCCGGGGCGGAGGGATCCAGCGCCACGGCGCGGGCCGCCATCCGCTCGCGGTCGCGGTGAGCGCCGAGCTGCGCCAGCACGCCGGCGAAGGCGCCGTGGACCGCGGCGTCGCCCGGCGCGGCGGCCACGGCGCGGTGAAGCGCGCGCGCGGAATCGTCCAGGCGGCCCTGCGCCAGGGCGAGGTCGCCGAGCAGGCGGTGCATCCGCGCATCTCCGCGCCAGGAATGGCCGCCCGCGCCGAGCAGCGCCGCCGCGCGCCGCACCTGCCCGTCGGCCAGCGCGGCCTCGGCGGCGGCGAGCCGGTCCGCATGCCTGGCGAGTCCGCGCTCGATTTCGCGCCGCACGATGGCAAGCGGCGCGCTCCAGTCGCCCGCGCGTTCCTGCCGCACCAGCCGCATGGACGGATACCACGGCGTATCGCGCCGGGCCTGGAGCCAGCGCCAGTCGGGCGCGATGTCGAGCATCATCCAGCAGGGCCGGCCGAGCGTGCCCGCGAGGTGGCCGATCGGGTTGTCGTCGCTTACCACCATCTCGAACTCTTCGAGCATCGCGGCGGCGGCATCCAGCGCGAACGGCTCCCCGGAAAGCGGCGTCATGCCGGGCACGGGCTCGAGGAAGGTGTAGAAGCGGGCGCCGGCGATTTCGAGCAGCCCTTCCGGCCAGGCCTCCGCCCCGGTCCAGGCGACCGCCACGCGCGGCGAAGGCGCGCCGGCCAGCGTCTCCTGCCAGTATCGCCGCTGCCGCGGATTGACCTCGATGCCGGCGGGCGGCGGAACGGTGGCCGGCGTCGTCTCGAACAGGCGCGGCAGGTCGTCGAAACTGACCGTAAGGTCGTAGGGCGGACGGTTTTCGCCGGGGGCGGCGAGCCAGAGCAGGCCCGGCAGGCCGGAAAGCAGCTCCGCCGCCGATTCGCTGCAGGCAATGGCCGGAAGCGCTCCGCGGGTCCGCACGGCAGGCAGGTAGCGGCAAAACTGCACGGCATCGATGTCATTGCCGCCCGCATCCAGCAGCAGGGTTTCGCCGTCGAGCCGCCGGCCGTCCCAGCGCGGCGGCCGATAGCGGCTGGTATCGGCGGTGGCGTCCTCCAGCACCCGGGCCTGCCCCCATGCGGCCCAGCCTTCGGCGTAGCGCCCGTTCATGAGCAGCAGGGCGCCGTTCAGCCAGTGGAAGTCGATCTCCTGCGGCGCGAGCTGCGCGGCGCGGGCCGCCGCGACCGACGCCTCGCCAGTGAGGCCCAGCCGGCGCAGTACCAGCGCGAGCTCTCCCTGGATTTCCGCGTCGCCCGGCCGCAAGTCCGCCGCCGAACGCAAATGCCGGGCGGCCTCATCGGGGCGGCCCTGCCCGAAATGCGTTCGCGCCAGCCCCAGATGGCCCTCGGCGCGGCCGTCTTCGGCCTCCAGCATCCGCTCATAGAGCGGTGCCGCCTGTTCATGGTCGCCGGCGGCGAGCAATTCACCAGCGCGCCGGACCGTTTCTTCGAGGGACGAGGCGTTCATGGAACGCCCTCCGGCGTGGCTCCGGGGCGAAGAAAGGACTTAGAGTACCCACATAAAGTATCCGGGCTTGCCGAAAGGAAGACAAGCATGAAACGGTCCGGCATACCGAGCGGCAGGGAGACGGGCGGATGACGGAAACGGTCCGGGTCGATATCGCGGTGGTCGGCGGCGGCTCCGGCGGGCTCTCCGTGGCCGCAGGCGCGGCGCAGATGGGCGCCTCGGTGCTGCTGTTCGAGAAAGGCCGCATGGGAGGCGACTGCCTGAACTACGGTTGCGTGCCGTCCAAGGCCACCATTGCCGCCGCCCATGCCGCCTCGGCGCTGCGCAATGCGGGCCGCTTCGGCATCGCGCCAGAGACGCCGAAGGTCGATCCGGCGGCGCTCCGCCGCCATGTGCAGGGGGTCATCGCCGCCATCGCGCCGCATGACAGCGTCGAGCGCTTCGAAGGGCTTGGCGTGCGCGTGATCGAGGCGCCGGCCCGCTTCGTCGGCAGGCGGCTGCTCGAAGGCGGCGGCGTTCGCGCTCGGGCGCGCTGGATCGTGCTGGCGACGGGCTCCAGGCCGGTGGTGCCGCCCGTTCCCGGCCTCGACCGGGTGGCCTTCCTCACCAATGAGACGATCTTCGACCTTGAGGAGACGCCGGCGCATCTGCTGGTGCTGGGCGGCGGCCCGGTCGGCATCGAGCTCGCCCAGGCGCACCGCCGGCTCGGCGCAGCGGTGACGGTCGTGCAGCACGGGCCGATCCTGCCGCGCGACGACGGGGACGCCGCCGCGCTCATCCGCGCGCGCCTCGTCGCGGAAGGCGTGCGGCTTCATGAACATGCGGAGGTGAGCGAGGCGTCGGGCGGATCCGGGGCCATAACCCTGCATTTCGAGGCGGCCGGCCGGCCGGAGACGGTCGAGGGCAGCCACCTGCTGGTTGCGGCCGGCCGCCAGCCGGACCTGGAGGGCCTCGACCTCGACGCCGGCGGCATCGCCTGGACGCCCGAGGGCGTGACGGTGGACGGCCGGCTGCGCGCTTCGGACAAGCGCGTGCTCGCGGTCGGCGATGTGGCCGGCGGGCTGCGTTTCACGCATGTGGCCGGCTATCATGCCGGCATCGCGATCCGCAATGCGCTCTTCCGCCTGCCGGCCAGGGCGGACACGACCGCCGCGCCATGGGTCACCTATACCGACCCCGAGCTTGCCCATGTCGGCATGACCGAGGCGGTGGCGAAGGACGGCTTCGGGAAGAAGGCGCGCGTGCTGCGCCACGACTTCGCCGAAAACGACCGCGCCCGGGCGGAGCGCGACACGGAGGGCTTCGTCAAGGCAATGGTCGCGCCGGGCGGCCGAGTGCTCGGCGCCACCATTGTCGGCCCCCATGCGGGCGAGCTCATCCAGCCATGGGTGCTGGCGGTCTCCCAGAAGCTCCGCATCGGGGCGCTGGCGGGCATGATCGCACCCTATCCGACGCTCGGCGAGGTGTCGAAACGCGCCGCCGGCAGCTACTACACCGATACGCTGTTCGGCCCACGGACCCGCCGCCTTGTCCGTTTCCTGATGCGCTTTGCCTAAGGGCGACACCTTGAATCCGGCTATCCGCATCCTAAATTGGAATCATTCCAAACAATGGAGGCGGCGATGGCCCGCAACACCCCTGTAACTGCCGGACTGGCCCGCGTGCTCGCCGGCACCGCCGCGCTCGCGGTCAAGACGCAGAACTTCCACTGGAATGTCGAGGGGCCGCATTTCGCCGCCCTGCACGGCCTGTTCGAGGGGCAGTACGGCGCGCTGCAGGAAGCATCGGACACGCTGGCGGAGCGGATCCGCGCGCTTGGCGACCATGCGCCGGGCGGGCTCGGGGCGTTTGCGGCGCTTAGCCCCGTCGGCGATGCGCCCGCAGCCCCGCCTTCCGCCGAGGAGATGGTCGCCGCGCTTGCCGAAGACCACCGGAGGCTTTCCGGAGAGGCGGGCGCCTTGCTGAAAACCGCCGAGGAGGCAGGCGATGAGGTGACGGTGGACATGATGATCGGGCGCATGACGGAGCACGACAAGACGGCCTGGATGCTCGACGCCCATCTCAGATGAGCAGGTAGCGAACCACCGCGTCGAGCCGCTGCCGTCCGGCAGGGGTCGCCTGGAGGCGGTCCGTCCGCGCCGAGAGCAGCCCCTCGGCCCGCAGATGCGCAAGCCGGTCCGCGTCGATGGCCGGCGCAAGCCCGGCTGCCGGAATGCCTTCCGCCAGCCGGAAGCCGGTCTGAATGCGCTCCTGCATCGCTTCGAGCGGTTCGAGCAGGCGGCGTTCTCCGACGGCCCGGCCCCGGTAGCCGGTCTCGGCCAGCCATGCCTCCGGGGCGCGGCGCTCGGCGGTGGCGATGCGGCCTTCTTCCGTATCGATGCGGCCGTGCGCGCCGGGCCCGACGCCGACCCACTCCCCGCCCCGCCAGTAGGTCAGGTTGTGCCGGCAGGCCGCGCCCGGCCGGGCGTGGTTCGATATCTCGTAGGCCGGCAGGCCGGCGGCCGCCAGGCGGTCCTGCGTGGTCTCGTAGAGCGCGGCCGCCTCGTCCTCTTCCGGCAGCACGAAATCGCCGCGCGCGGCGCGCGGCGCGAAGGCCGTTCCGGGCTCGATGGTGAGCTGGTAGAGCGAGAGATGCTCGCCCGCGAGCCCGAGCGCCTCGTCAAGGCGGGCGGCCCATTCCGCCGCCGTGTGGCCGGGCAGCGCATAGATCAGGTCGAAGGAGACGCGCGGGAAAGTGCGGTGCGCCAGTTCGAGCGCGGTGCGGGCGGCGCGGGCGTCATGGCGGCGGCCGAGAAAGGCCAGCTCACCGTCCCGGAAGGACTGCACGCCGAGCGAAAGCCGGTTGACGCCCGCCTCGGCGAAGGCATGGAAGCGGCCGGCCTCGACCGAGCCCGGATTGGCCTCCAGCGTGACTTCAAGACCGTCCGCAACCTGCCAGAGCGCCCGCACCCGCTCCAGCACCGCGCCGGCGGTCTCCGGGTCCATCAGCGAAGGGGTGCCGCCGCCGAAAAAGACGCTGCCGACCGTACGCCCGGGGGTCTCCCCGGCCCAGCTTTCAAGCGAGTGCAGAAGGGCCTCGCGCCAGACAGACTGGTCCACCCGTTCGCGCACATGGCTGTTGAAATCGCAATAGGGGCATTTGGACTCGCAGAACGGCCAATGCACATAGACGGCGAAGCCCCGGTCCATCATGGGAAACAGGCTGCCGCCAATTTCTCGAAGGCCCGCGCGCGGTGGGTTATGCGCGCCTTCGCCTCCGGGTCCATCTCGCCGAAGGTCTCGCAATGGCCGTGCGGCACGAAGACCGGGTCGTAGCCGAAGCCCCGGTCCCCGCGCGGCGGCCAGGCCAGCCGGCCCTCCACGCGGCCTTCGAAGCACACGACATGCCCGTCCGGCCAGGCGAGCGCGAGCGCGGCGACGAAAGCAGCTTCCCGCGGCCGATCGCGGAGCCGGTAATGGACTTCCGCCATGGCGTGCGCGAAGTCACGGTCGGGGCCGGCCCAGCGGGCCGAGTAGATGCCGGGCGCGCCGCCGAGCGCCGTAACGGCGAGGCCCGAATCGTCGGCGAGCGCCGGCAGGCCGGCAGCCGCGGCAGCGCGGGCCTTGAGTTCGGCATTGGCGAGGAAGGTCGCGCCCGTCTCCTCCGGCTCCGGCAGGCCGAGCGCGGAAGCCGCCACGCCTTCGATGCCGAAAGGCGCCAGCAGGTCCGCAATCTCCCGAACCTTGCCGGCATTATGGCTGGCGATGACGAGCCGCTTGCCGTCGAGCCGCCGGGTCACGGCCCGAGCGCGCGGCGCTGCGCCTCCGCGAGCCGGGCGCAGCCGGCCTCCGCCAGATCCAGCAGGGCGTCGAGCCGATCGCGCGGAAAAGCCATCTTCTCGGCCGTCGCCTGCACTTCGACCAGCGCGCCCGGGCCGGTCAGCACGAAATTCGCGTCCGCCTCCGCCGCGCTGTCTTCGGCATAGTCGAGGTCGAGCACCGGCGTGCCCTGCCAGAGCCCGCAGGAGACGGCGGCGACCGAGTCAGTCAGCACCGGCTTCTTCACCGCGCCGATCCGCTGCAGGTGCCGGCAGGCGAGCGCGAGCGCCACATAGCCGCCGGTGACGGCCGCGGTGCGGGTGCCGCCGTCCGCCTGCAGCACATCGCAGTCGATGCGGATCTGGATTTCGCCGAGCGCTTGCAGGTCGGCAACGGCGCGCAGCGAACGGCCGATAAGGCGCTGGATTTCCTGCGTGCGGCCGCTCTGGCGGCCGCGCGCCGCCTCGCGGTCCGTGCGCTCATGCGTCGAGCGCGGCAGCATGCCGTATTCGGCCGTGATCCAGCCGCGCCCGCGCCCGCGCAGCCAGGGCGGCACGCGGGTTTCCACCGAGGCCGCGGCCAGCACGCGCGTCGCCCCGAAGCTTGCGAGGCAGGAGCCTTCCGCATAGGGCGCCCAGCCGGGCTCCAGCAGGACGGCGCGGAGTTCGTCGGGGCGGCGTCCCGAGGGACGGACGGGTTCGGTCATGGGATCGTTGCTCGCCTCCTGGAGCCGGGCGCCCGGTTGACGCCTGCCCGGCGGGTTCCTAAATCCTCCGGGCACCGCTTGGAAGAGTCTTTGTCGCATGGCCGGCTCGCCGGGACTTGCCGATCTCGATGCGCGCTCGCGCGAGGTCTTCGGGCTGATCGTGGATGCCTGGATGGAGACGGGCGAACCGGTCGGCTCGCGCACGCTCGCGCGCAAGCTCGGCCGGCCGCTCTCGCCGGCCACGATCCGCAACGTGATGGCGGACCTCCAGGAGCTGGGCCTCCTGTTCTCGCCCCATGCCTCCGCCGGGCGGCTGCCGACCGATGGCGGCCTGCGCCTCTTCGTGGACGGCATCATGCAGACGGGCGGACTCACCGAGAGCGAGTGCGCCGATATCGAGGCGCTTTCGGCCGGGGCGGGCACCACGCTGGAGCAGAGCCTCGAGCGGGCGAGTCGCCTGCTGGCGGGCCTTACGCGCCATGCCGGCCTGGTGGTGGCGCCGAAACGGGCCGAGCGGCTGAACCATATCGAGTTCGTCAATCTGGGCGAGGGACGCGCGCTGGCCGTGCTGGTGGACGAGGCCGGCCAGGTGGAGAACCGGGTGCTCGCCCTGCCGCCCGGCCTGCCCGCGGATGCGCTGCAGCGCGCCGCCAACTATCTCCAGTCCCGGCTCTCCGGGCGCACGCTGGAGGAGGCGCTGCTGGAAATCCGCGCGGAGCTGGAGAACCACCGCGCCGAGATCGACGAGCTGGCTCAGGGCGTCGTCGAAGCCGGGCTTGCCGTCTGGGCCGGGGAGCGCAGCCAGGACGGCGGACGGCTGATCGTGACCGGCCGGGCGCGCCTGCTGGACGACGTGCATGCGGTCGAGGACCTTGAGCGGCTGCGCGGCCTGTTCGATGCGCTTGAGACGCGCGAGAACATACTGCGCCTGGTGGAGGCGGCCCAGACGGGCGAAGGGGTGCAGATTTTCATCGGGGCGGAGAACACGGTCTTCCGCCAGACAGGCATGTCGATGGTGGTCAGCCCCTATCGCGACGGGCAGGAGCGCGTTGTGGGCGCCATCGGCGTGCTCGGGCCGACGCGCCTGAATTATGCCCGCATCGTGCCGATGGTGGACTATACGGCGCGGGTGATCGAACGCATGCTGGCTCCCGAGAGAGGGTGGGACGAATGATGGACGGGAAGCGCAAGCCGGAAACGGAAGAGGAGGCCCCGCCGGAGGCGGAGGCTGCGGCGAACGACGAAGCGCCGGCCGCGGAGGAAGCGTCCGCACCGGATTCGGCGGATGCGGAACCGAAGGACGCGGGCGCGGAGGAGTTCGACCCGCTCGCCGAGCAGGCGGCGCGCATCGCCGAGCTCGAGGCAGAAGCGCAGGCGCTCAGGGACGAGCGGCTGCGCGCGCTCGCCGAGGTCGAGAACATGCGCCGGCGGAGCGAGCGCGAGCGCCAGGAGGCGTCGCGCTACGGCGCCACAGGGCTGGCGCGCGACCTGCTGGGCGTCGCCGACAATCTGCGCCGGGCGCTGGAGAGCGGCGGCGGCGACGGGCTGCTGGAGGGGGTCGGGATGGTGGAGCGCGAGTTTGCGCAGGCCTTCGCCCGCCATCATATCGCGCGCATCGAGGCGGAGGGCGAACGCTTCGACCACAACCGCCACCAGGCGATGTTCGAGGTGGAGACCGCGGACGCCGAGCCCGGCACGGTCGTCCAGGTCATCCAGGACGGCTACCTCCTCCACGACCGCCTGCTGAGGCCCGCAATGGTCGGCGTCGCGAAGGCGCCGGAAACGGCCGAGGCGGAAGAGACGGGTGGCGAGGCGGCGGAAACAGCCGATCCGGATTGACGGGTCAGGGCCGGAAGGTTCCTTCCTCAGACATACCGCCACTGGACCAGCGTGTAGGGCGGGTCCGCCTCGTCATGGTGCTCGAAGACGGCCTCGACCTCCGCGCCGATGCGGACTTCCTGCATGGGGTCGCCGAGGAGGTTGCCGACCATGCGCACCCCGCCCGCCTCCGGCAGTTCCACCAGCACGACGACATAGGGGTCCCGGCCGCGGAGCGCGGGATGCACCGGGTGGTAGTTCCGCTCCCAGGAATAGATGCGCCCCCTGGTCGGGGCCTCCGCCCAGCCCATCTCGAAGGACCGGCAGGCATGACAGCACCATTCGGGGCCCCATTGCCAGGTCTCGCAGTCGCCGCAGCGCTGCACCACGAGCCGCTCCTCGCGCGCCGCGGCCCAGAAGGGTTCCGTCAGCTCGTCCGCGAGCGGGCGCGGCATTCCCTCCGGCAGGTGGCTCACAGCGTTGCCTCCGCCCCGAACACGGTGCTGCTGACGGGCGTCACCATCGGCCCGGAACCGACGACGGAAATCTCGGCGCCTTCCACCTGGTTGGGCGAGAGGCCGCGAACCTGCCGCACCGCCTCGATATTCAGTTCCAGCCCGTGCATGTAGCACTCGGCGAGGTTGCCGCCGCTGGTGTTGAGGGGCAGCTTTCCGCCGCGCCCTCCGGGGCGCCTATCGGATTTGGGCGGCGTTCCTGCGCCGCCGTCGGCGCGCAGATTATCGAGGGTGAGGAAGTCGTTCGCCTCCTCCGGCGCGAAGAAGCCGTGCTCGACCAGGCTCATCAGCACGCCGCCGGTGAAGTTCTCGTAGGACTGCGCCACATCCACGTCCGCCGCCCCGATCCCCGCCATGGCGAAGGCGCGCGGGGCGACGGTGGTGAAGCTGGAGGTGCCGTAGAGCGGCGCGTTGTGGACCGGTGCGCCGTTACGGTATTCGGAGCCCGCCGCCGCGCCCAGCAGGTAACAGGGCCTGTGCGGCAGGTCGCGCGCGCGCTCGGCCGCCACGAGCAGGATGGCCGCTGCGCCGTCATTCTCCTGGCAGCAGTCGAACAGCCGGAACGGCTCCGTGATCCAGCGCGAGGCGTCGTAATCCTCCTCGGAGAGCGGGCGGCCGTACATCACGGCGCGCGGGTTCTGCTGCGCATGGTGGTAGGAGGCCATTGAGATCGCCCTGAGCGCGGACCTCTCGATACCGTGCTCATGGGCGAAGCGCTGGTAGCGCATGGCGTATTTCTGCGCGGGCGACATGACGCCGTAAGGCACGGTGAAGGCGTCGTGGCCGGCCGCAGCACCACCCGCCGCCGCCTGACCGAAGCGCTGGAACTGTCCCTGGGCGAGCGCACGAAACACGACCACGCAGCGCGCATAGCCGCAGGCGATGGCCGCGGCTGCGTTTGCGATGGCGGCCGACCCGCCGCCCCCGCCGCCGCCCCACTGCATGTTGGAGAAGGCGAGCTCCCGGCAGCCGAGCGCGGCAGCGATGCGCGAGGGGTCGTTGCGGTCGTTGGAATAGGAGGCGAAGCCGTCGATCTCGGTCGGATCGATGCCGGCGTCCTCCGCCGCCGCCAGAATCGCCATCAAGGCCAGCTTGAACTCGGCGTGAGGACTCTGGCTGTGTTTCCAGTAGGTCGTCTCGCCGACGCCGGCGACCGCCACCTTGCCCCTGATCGTGAATTCGTCCATGGGCTCGAACCCCTCTGCGACGGTGCCGACCGTAACTTCCGGTTCCCGGGGCGGCAAGGAAATGCGCGGCCGCGGACTGGCGCTTGACCTGTAGTGCAGATAGCATTACAAAGGCGGTATCGGAAAGGGGCCGACATGTTGAACTTCGATGCCGAAGCGCACACCCCGGCGAGGCGGGCCAGAACGACCCAGCTGCGTCACGACGACCGCCTGGCGGACCTGATCGAACGTGCCGCGCTCGCCCTTGCCGTGGACAAGTCGGCATTCCTGCGCGCCGCGATCGAGCGCGAAGCGATACGGGTGCTGGAACTCCAGTCCCGGCATGTCCTGACGCCGGAGGACGCCGAGGCATTCGCCGCGGCGCTCGACGCGCCGCCCGCTCCGACCCCGCGCGCAATGGAAGCATCCCGGAACTACCGTTCGCGCGTGGTTCATGCCGACTGACCCGCCGGCGCTCCGGATTGAACTCTTCGATGCGGCGCGGCATGACCGCGCCGCTTTCGACTGCGGTGTAGGCCGGCTGAACAACTATCTCAAGCTCACCGCGCGGAAGCAGCAAAAGGACGACATGACTCGCGTCTATGTCGTTGTTCAGGAAGGAAGCGCGCGCATCCTCGGATACCACGCAATCAATCTCGGCATGATGAATGCAGGCGAAATGAAGCGCCGGCCGCGCGGGGCGCCGGACCACGGGGAAATCCCGGTGCTGTTCCTCGGACAGGTTGCGGTGGACAGGACAGCGCAGGGCAGGGGCCTCGGGGGAATCCTGATGCACCACGTCTTCGAGAAGGCGTGCGCGGTTTCCGACATGGCCGGCTGTCATGCGATCCTTCTCGATGTCATCGCCGACGGCGGCGAGGAAGACTTCGCGCGCCGCAAGACGTGGTACGAAGGCTTCGGCTTTGCCGCCTTTCCGAGCGATCCGGCGCGCATGTTCCTGCCGATGAAGCAGGCGCGCGCATCGGTCCTGGCGAGGCAGGAAGACGCCGAGGCCTGAAGCACCGCCGCCCGCTCCGCAATCCGCCGCATTTGCAGGCCGGGCGAAGGCGGCTAGGGTCGCGCGGAATTTCGGGGAAGAGGACAGTCACGCCCATGCCGGAGAACAGAACCGTTGCCCGCCTGCTGGTGGAAAGCCTGGAGGCGCACGATGTGGACCGCGTCTATTGCGTGCCCGGCGAGAGCTATATCGGCCTCACCAGCACCATGGTCGAGCGCAACTCGATCCAGGTCGCGGTCTGCCGGCACGAGGCGGGCGCGGGCTTCATGGCGGCTGCCGACGGACGGATGCGGGACCGCGCGGGCGTCGCCATGGTCTCGCGCGGCCCCGGCCTCGCCAACGGGCTGGTCGCCATGCACACCGCCTTTCACGACGCGACGCCGCTGGTGATGCTGATCGGGCAGGTCGAGCGGCGCGACATGGGCCGCCTCGCCCTCCAGGAGCAGAACTATTCCCGCCTGCTCTCCGACATCTCCAAGGACGTGATCGAGGTGAACGAGCCGGAGCAGGCCTCGGAGGCGATGGCGCGCGCCTTCCACCTCGCCGAGTCCGGCACGCCGGGCCCGGTGGCGGTGATCCTGCCGGAGGACATTTTCGACGAGGAGACCGACGCGACCCTCGCCCCGCCGCGCCCGCGCCCGATCCCCGCCCCCCGGCCCGATGACGTGGACGCGCTCATCGCCATGATCGAGGCGGCCGAGCGCCCGCTGCTGCTGGCCGGCGGCGGCGCGATGGCGGATGCAGTGCGCGACCCGGCGCTGTTCGGCGACCTGGTGCGCCTCTCGGAAAGCTGGGTGCTGCCGGTCGTGCCGACCCACCGCCGGCCGCAGCTCTTCGACTACGACCACCCGAACCATGGCGGCTATATGGGCATCCGGGTGCCGAAGGAGCTGCTCGACGAGATGAAGCGCGCGGACCTGATGATCGCGCTCGGCGAGCGGCTGACCGACAGCGTCAGCCAGTCCTACACCTTCCCGACCGCGCCCGAGCCGCAATTGCCGCTGGTCCACATCTGGCCGGACCCGAACGAGATCGGCCGCGTCTGGCGCCCGACGCTCGGCATCGCGGCGAGCCCGCATGAGGTCGTGAAGGCGCTGCTCGCCCGGCCCGCGCCCGCCGACGGCGAGCGACGCCGCGGCTGGATCGACGGGCTGCACGACACCCACCGCCGCCTGCTGGAACGGCCCTGGGAGCCGCGCGAGGACGGGGTGAACTTCTCGGCCGTCGTGGCGGAGATCGGCAGGCATCTTGCTCCCGACGCCACCGTCACATCCGACGCCGGCAATTTCGCGACCTTCCTGCACCGCCATATCGGCTTCCGGCAGGGGCAGGTGTTCCTGGCGTCCGTGGTGGGCGCGATGGGCTCAGGCATGCCGATGGCGGTCGCCGCCGCGATGCGCCGGCCGGGCACGCAGGTGGTGGCCTTCATGGGCGACGGCGGCGCGCTGATGATGGGCAACGAGCTCGCCACCGCCTGCCAGTACGGCGCCTGCCCCATCGCCGTGATCGCCGACAACGGCATGTACGGCACTATCGGCATGCACAGCCACATGCGCTATCCGGGCCGTCCCTTCATGGCCGGCACGCGCCTCACCAACCCCGATTTCGCCGCCTGGGCGCGCTCCTTCGGCGCGGAGGGCATCACCATCGAGGCGGAATCGCAGGTGGCCGATGCGGTGGCCAAGGCCTTCGCGGTGCGCTCGCGCCCGGTCGTGCTGCATGTGCGCGCCTCGCCGCTCCAGATCAGCGCCTGGCAAGGCTACGAGGACGGCGACCGGCTGCCGTAGGGGACGAACGAAGCCCCGATCTTCAGTTCTGCGGATGCGGCCGGCGCTTTCCGCGCTGCAGGAGCTTCAGCGCTTCACGCCGGCTCAGGTCGGAGAGCCCGGCATGAGCCCCGACAAACTCCGTCACCCAGGCCGGATCGGTCCTGGAATATTCGCGCAGCGCCCAGCCGATAGCCTTGCGCAGGAAGAACTCCGGCTCCCCGATTGACGGCCGGATCGCGTCGGCCAGCAGCGCCGTATCCGTCGCTCTTTTGGCCCGGAGTTGGGCGAGGATCGCCGTGCGCCGCTTCCAGATGTCGTCGTCATTCGCCCATTCGCGCAGCACGGCCTTCGTCGGGCCGGGATGGGCGGCAAGCATGGTCCCCACGCCCCGGCTGGCGATCGGATCGACAAAGTCCCACCAGGCGCCGGTGACCACCAGCTCCTCGACCACGGGGAGTCTCGCCGGTTCCAGCCATTTCGCGTAACACCCGAAGAGCAAGAGCTCGACCGCCGCATAGCGTTCCTCGCGGCGGGCAGCCTTGCGCCAGAGCTCCAGAATTACCGCCTCCCAGGCCGGGGCATCCGGCAACGGGTGCGCCCTGAAGACGGAGCCGGCGATGCGCCGGCATTGCGGCACGGATACGCCGAAACAGGGCATGGCGGACTTCATGTAGGCCTGTTGCTGCGCCGCCCTCGTCGGGTCGGCGGCTTCGCCGAGGGCGGCAATGACAGAATCGCGAATGCCCATTGCAAGTCCGTGCCGGTCCGGAGGCGACGGACTCCATCGTCGCAGTCCCTCCAATCGAGGGATTCCATGCCGACCGATGGAATGCAAGGACGGGTGCGGCCCGGCGGGACTGCAACGGTGCGCTGGCGGGGGGCCGCAGGCGCGCGCTATAAGGGGACATGAGCGCCTTCGCGGATACCCCGGTCCAGGTCATCGGCGGCGGGCTTGCCGGCGCGGAGGCCTGCTGGCAGCTCGCGCGGCGGGGGGTGCGCTCGGTGCTTTTCGAGATGCGCCCCGAAACGCCGACGCCCGCGCACAGGACGCGGAAGCTCGCCGAGCTCGTCTGCTCCAACTCCTTCCGCTCCGACGATGCCGAGCACAATGCCGTCGGCCTGCTGCATGAGGAGATGCGCCGGGCGGACTCGCTCGTCATGGCCTGCGCCGACAGGACCCGGCTGCCCGCCGGCGGCGCGCTCGCCGTGGATCGCGAGGACTTTGCGGATGCCGTCACCGCTGCATTGGAGGCCGAGCCGCTCGTTGCGATAGACCGCCGGCGCATCGACCGGCTGCCGGAGGCGGGCTCCGTCATCGTTGCCACCGGGCCGCTCACCGACGGCGCGCTTGCCGAAGCCATACAGGCGCTCACCGGACGGGAGGCGCTCGCCTTTTTCGACGCCATCGCGCCCATCGTCTATGCGGACTCCATCGACCTCGACACCGCCTGGTTCCAGTCCCGCTACGACAAGCCGGGCCCGGCCGGCAGCGGGGCCGACTACATCAACTGCCCGCTCGACGAGGCCGGCTATGACGCTTTCGTGGAAGCGCTGCTGGAGGCCGACCGGATCGAGTTCAAGGAGTGGGAGGCGCTCACGCCCTGGTTCGAGGGCTGCCTGCCGGTGGAGGTGATGGCGGCGCGCGGGCCGGAGACGCTGCGCTTCGGCCCGATGAAGCCGGTGGGCCTGACCGACCCGCGCACCGGGCGCCGACCCCATGCCGTGGTGCAGCTCCGCCGGGACAATGCGCTCGGCACGCTCTACAACATCGTCGGCTTCCAGACCAAGCTGCGTCACGCCGAGCAGACGCGCGTCTTCCGCATGGTGCCGGGCCTCGAAGGGGCGCGGTTCGCGCGGCTTGGCGGCATCCATCGCAACTGCTTCATAGATGCCCCGGCGCTGCTGGACGGGCAATTGCGGCTGAAGGCGGCGCCGCATCTGCGTTTCGCGGGACAGATCACCGGCGTCGAGGGCTATGTCGAGAGCGCCGCCATCGGCCTGCTTGCCGGGCGCTTCGCCGCGGGCGAGACGGACGCGCCGCCCGCCACCACGGCGCTCGGCGCCGTGCTGGGCCATGTCACCGGGCCCCGGCCCGAAGCGGCAGGCACCTACCAGCCCATGAACGTGAATTTCGGCCTCTTCCCGCCGCTCGACGGGCGGTTCCGGGGCCGCGAACGCAAGCGCGCGCATGCGGCCCGCGCGCTCGCCGATCTCGACCGCTGGCTCGGCCGCCGGGAGGCAGCCTGACATGGACGGAAACGGGATGGGCAATCGCCGGATCGACCTGCGCAGCGATACCGTGACCCTGCCGACGCCGGCCATGCGCCGGATCATGGCCGATGCCGAGGTCGGCGACGATGTGCATGGCGAGGACCCGACCGTCGCCCGGCTGGAAGCGCGCGTCGCGGACATGCTGGGGCTGGAGGCGGGCCTCTTCCTGCCTTCCGGCACGCAGTCCAACCTGACGGCGCTGATGAGCCATTGCGGGCGCGGGGAGGCCTATATCACCGGCGAAACCTACCACACGGTCGCCTCGGAAGCGGGCGGAGCCGCCGTGGTGGGCTCCATCGTGCCGATCACGCTTCCCGTCGAGGAAGACGGCACGGTGGCCCTCGACCGGCTCCGGGCCGCAATCCGCCCGGAGGACTTCCACCGTCCGGTGCCGCGGATGATCGCGGTGGAGAACACCACGCTCGGGCGTGTGCTGCCGGACGGCTACATGGAGGAGGTCGCGGCGCTTGCCCGCGAGCACGGGCTCAGGGTGCATCTCGACGGCGCGAGGCTGCTGAATGCGGCCACTGCCACGGGCAGGACCCCGGCTGCGGTCGCTGCCGGAGCCGATTCCGTGTCGCTCTGCCTCTCGAAGGGCCTCGGCGCGCCGGCCGGCACAGTGCTCGCCGGAGACGGGGAGTTGATTCAGCGCGGCAAGCGTGTCCGCAAGATGCTGGGCGGCGGCATGCGCCAGTCCGGCGTGCTCGCCGCCGCGGGCCTGCATGCGCTCGACGCCCATGTCGCGCGCCTCGCCGACGACCACGAGCTTGCCGCCCGGCTCGGGAAACGCCTGGAGCCCGTGGTCGAGGTGCAGCGCGTCTCCACCAACATGGTCTATGCCGGGCTGCCGGGCGGGGCCGCGCTCAAGCAGCATCTGGAAGCGCGCAACATCGTCATAGCGACACCCGGCCCCGTGACGCGGCTGGTGGTACACAGGGATATCGAGCCGGAGGATGTCGAGCGCGTCGGCGCGGCATTCGAGGCGTTCTACAGCTGAGGGAAGCCCCCATGCACGATCTGGTCATTCGCGGCGGCACGATCATCGACGGCTCGGGAGGCGAGCCCTTCGCCGGCGATATCGCGGTCGATGGCGGGCGCATCGCCGAGACCGGCGGCAGGGCCGGGCCGGGCCGGCGCGAGATCGACGCGGCCGGCGCGCTGGTGACGCCCGGCTTCGTCGATGTCCATACCCACTATGACGGCCAGGCGACCTGGGACAGCGAACTCGCGCCGTCGAGCTGGCACGGCGTCACCACCGTGGTGATGGGCAATTGCGGCGTCGGCTTCGCGCCGGCGCGGCCCGACGCACACCATGCGCTGATCCGCATGATGGAGGGCGTGGAGGACATTCCGGGCGCGGCGCTCGCCGAGGGCCTCACCTGGGACTGGGAGAGCTTCCCCGAATATCTGGACGCGCTGGAGGCGCGCCCGCGCGCGATCGACATTGCCGCGCAGGTGCCGCATTGCGCCGTCCGGGCCTATGCGATGGGCGCGCGCGGCATCGCCAACGAGCCGGCGGGCGAGGGGGATGTCCGCCTCATGGCCGACATCGTCCGGGAGGCGCTGGAGGCGGGCGCGCGCGGCTTCACGACCACGCGCACCACCGCGCACCTGACGGCCGACGGCGAGCGCGTGCCCGGCGCCTTCGCCGAGGAGCGCGAATTGCTGGGGCTGGCCGACGCTGTGGGCAAGGTCGGCGGGCGCACCATCGGCTGGATTTCGGACCTCGACGAGGAGGCCTACGAACTCGACCTCCTGCGCCGCATGGCGGCGCGCGCGAACGGGCGCAGCTGGCTCACCGTCGTCCAGCGCGACGAGCGGCCCGACCAGTGGGAGAGCGTGCTCGGCTGGCTGGAGGAGGCCGCGGCCGACGGCGTGGCGCTGCATGCCCAGGTGGCGGCGCGGCCGGTCGGCCTCATGCTCGGCCTCTCCGCCTCGCTGCACCCCTTCTCGACCATGCCCGCCTACCGGGAGATCGCCCATCTGCCGCTGGCGGAACGGGTGGCGATCCTCCGCCGGCCGGATTTCCGCGCCCGGCTGCTCGGCGAGCGCCGCAACCACCGCAGCCGGCTGATGCAGGACGTGACCGGCGGCTTCCACAAGATGTTCACCCTGGGCGACCCGCCCGATTACGAGCCCGCGCCGGAAACCTCCGTGCTCGCCGAGGCGGAGCGCAAGGGCTGCGACCCGCGCGAACTGGTACTGGACCGGATGCTGGAGCGCGAGGGGCGGGAGCTGATCTTCTTCCCCTTCGTGAACTACAGCCGGCTCGACCACGGCGATATCCGCCGGATGATGGACCATCCGCGCACCGTGCTCGGCCTCGGCGACGGCGGCGCCCACTGCGGGCTGATTTCCGACGCGAGCATCCCGACCTATGTGCTGACCCATTGGGGCCGGGACCGCAGCCGGGGGCCGGGATTCCCGCTGCCCCGGCTGGTGAAGGCGCAAACGGCGGAGACAGCCGCGCTCTACGGTTTCAGCGACCGCGGCCGGCTGGAGCCGGGGCTCCGCGCCGACATCAACATCATCGATTTCGAACGCCTCAGGCTCCGCCCGCCGGAGATGGTCCACGACCTGCCCGCCGGCGGCCGCCGCCTTGTGCAGCGGGCCGAGGGCTACCGGGCAACGGTCTGCGCCGGCGAGGTTACCTTCGAGGAAGGCGAGGCCACCGGCGCGCTGCCCGGCCGGCTCGCCCGCGCGGCGTGACGGCCCCGGAAAGCGCGTCGCCGGGGCTGGAAATCCACCTTGGCGACAATCTGGAGGTGCTCCCGCGCTTCGGGGACGGCAGTTTCGATCTCATCTATATCGACCCGCCCTTCAACACCGGCAAGGCGCAGGCCCGCACACGGCTTCGCACGATCCGCGACGACGGGGGCGACCGGACGGGCTTCCAGGGCCGGCGCTACCGCACGGTTCGCCTCGGCGCCTCCTCCTGGGACGATGTCTTCGACGACTATACGGCCTTCATCGAACCCCGGCTCCGGGAGGCGCACCGGCTGCTCGCGCCCCACGGCTCCTTCTTCCTCCATATCGACTGTCGCGAGTCGCATTACTGCAAGGTGCTGCTGGACGAAATCTTCGGGCGGGACTCGTTCATCAACGAGATCGTCTGGGCCTACGATTACGGCGCGCGCTCGAAGCGGCGCTGGTCCGCCAAGCACGACAACATCCTCTGGTATGCGAAGGACCCGGACAACTACACCTACCGCTATGACGACATAGACCGCATTCCCTATAGGGCGCCGGGCCTCGTGGGGCCTGTAAAGGCGGCGCGCGGCAAGACGCCGACCGATGTGTGGTGGCAGACCATCGTGAGCCCGGGCGGCAGGGAGAAGACCGGCTATCCGACGCAGAAGCCCGTCGCGATTCTCAACCGCATCGTGCGCGTTCATTCCAATCCGGGCGAGAGGGTGCTCGACTTCTTCGCCGGCAGCGGCACGACCGGCGAAGCGGCAGTCCGCAACGGCCGGCGCGCCGTGCTGGTGGACAGCAATCCCGAGGCCGTCCGCGTCATGGCCCGCCGCCTCGCCTTCGCCAGTCCCGCTTTCCACGGGACGGGGCGCCCCGTTTCCACTCCTGGAGAGTCTTCGCCACACGCCGCTTGACAAGCTAATCAATTCGACTATATTGGAAATATGGAAAAGAACGCCGCAATCACCGCCCTGGGTGCGCTGGCGCAGGAAACGCGCCTCGACGTGTTCCGGCTGCTGGTCGAGCGGGGGCCTGAGGGCCTGCCCGCCGGCGCGATTGCTGGCGCCCTCGACATTCCCGCAGCAACCCTCTCCTTCCATCTGAAGGCGCTGAAGGAAGCCGGCATGGTGCGGCGCGCGCGCCAGGGGCGCGAGCTCGTCTATGCCGCCGACTTTCCGCGTATGGAGGCGTTGCTGCGGTTCCTTACCGACAATTGCTGCCAGGGCGCGTGTCCGCCGAAGGCGGCCCGGCCCTGAAGGAGGCTGCCATGCGCCTGCAACTCGCCCTCAATGTGGACGATCTCGAAGAGGCCATCGACTTCTACTCGAAGATGTTCGACGCGCCGGTCCACAAGCGCAAGCCGGGCTACGCCAATTTCGCCATCGACAACCCGCCGCTCAAGCTCGTGCTGTTCGAGCGCCCGGGCGCGGGCGAGCGCATCAATCATCTGGGCGTCGAGGTTTTCCGCGAGGAGGACGTTACCGCCGCCACGGACCGGATCCAGGCCGCCGGCATCGACCATCTGATCGAGCAGGAAACGCGCTGCTGCCACGCCACGCAGAACAAGGTCTGGGCGACGGAGCCGCAGGGCCTGCGCTGGGAATGGTACCGCATCACAGACGACACCGACGCCCTGTTCGATGCGCTCGGGCCGCGTGAGGGGCACGAGAAACCGGCCGCTGAGTGTTGCCCGCCTTTCGGAAAGGCCGCCGCGGCGTCCTGAACTTCCCTCAGAGGCGGATGCGGAAGTCGTTCCGGCCGGAGCGGTCCTCGCCGCGCATGAGAAACAGCGTACGGGCGGAGTGGTCCACGAGGCCCTTGTCGCGGGCGAGGCCGGCGGCGATCCCGCGGTCGAACACGGAGGTGGTCGGCATGTAGCGCAGGGTCATGCCGCGGCGCGGTCTGGAGGAATTGTTGGCCTCCGAGCCGTGGACCAGATAGACGTCGTGCAGCGAGACCTGGCCCGCCTCAAGCTCGATGGGCACGGCGAGGTCCTCGTCGAATTCCTCCTCGCGCAGCTCCTGGTTCAGCGTGTAGGCCGGGTCATCATTGGTGTCGTGGGCGCGCAGCCGCCTGTCCCGGTGCGAGCCGCGCAGCACGTTCAGGCAGCCGTTCTCCTGCGTCGAGGCATCGACCGCGATCCAGACCGTGCAGGTGGCGAGCGGGCGCACCGGCCAGTATTCGCCGTCCTGGTGCCAGGGCGTCTTGCGCCCGTTCAGCGCCGGCTTGGCGAAAAAGCTGGAGTTCCAGAGCGCGATGTCCGGCCCCAGCACCTGCTCCACCATGTCGAGGATTTCCGGCACGCGGGCCCAGTTCAGGAAGGCCAGGTCGTGGGCCAGCAGGTTGGGGCAGTAGTCGCGGTATTCGGGGTGGCGTTCGACCAGCCGGCCGTGATGGGCGCGGATATCCTCCAGGTCCCGTTCGGGCAGCCGGAAACCGGGCGTCACATAGCCGTCCTCATTGTATTTTTCCAACTCGGCGGTGCTCAACATGGATTCCCCTCCCGAATCGGGGCTGTTATAGTGGAAGGCTAACAAAAGCCCGCCACTGGACACCATAGCCGCTCCGGGAGCGACGATGAAGCTCACCATCGAACGCAGCCAGTTCCTGAAATCGCTCAGCCATGCGCAGAGCGTGGTCGAACGGGCCAACACCATCCCGATTCTGGGCAATGTCATGCTCGAAGCGGCGGACGGGCGGCTGCGCCTCTCGGCGACCGACCTGGAGCTGGGCGCCGTGGAGACGGTGGACGCCGACGCGGTCTCGGGCGGCGGCACCACGCTGCCGGCGCAGGTGCTCTACGACATCGCCCGCAAGCTGCCCGACGGCGCGCAGGTGGAGCTGGAGACCGAGGACGGCTCGGACCGCATAAGGCTGCGCTGCGGGCGGTCCACCTTCACGCTTTCCGCCCTGCCGCCGGAAGAGTTCCCGGAGCTCTCCAAGGCCGAGTTCGCCTGCCGTTTCCAGCTTGCCGCCGAGGACCTGCGCGGCCTGATCGACCGGACCGGCTTCGCCGCCTCCACCGAGGAGACGCGCTACTACCTGAACGGCATCTACCTGCACACCACGGAGCATGAGGGCGTGCCGGTGCTGCGCGCGGTCGCGACCGACGGCCACCGGCTGGCGCGGGTCGAGGTGCCGAGGCCGGCGGGCGCGGAGGATATGCCGGGCGGCGTGATCGTGCCGCGCAAGGCGGTCCAGGAGCTCCGCAAGCTGCTGGAGGGCGAGGACGGCGATGTCTCGATCGCGCTGTCCGAAACCGGAATCCGGTTCGTCATCGGCAGCGTCGAGCTCACCTCCAAGCTCATCGACGGCACCTACCCCGACTATGAGCGCGTGATCCCGGCCGGCAACGACAAGCGGCTCGAAGTCGAAAGCGGCACACTGGCCGAGGCGGTGGACCGCGTGTCGGCGATCTCCTCCGAGCGCACCCGGGCGGTCAAGCTCGCCATCGACACGGGCAGCGTCCAGCTGTCCGCCGCCGACCCGACCTACGGCACGGCGACGGAGGAAATCGACGTGCGGTTCGACGGGGCGCCGATGGAGATCGGCTTCAACGCCCGCTACCTGCTCGAAATCCTGCGCCGCATCGAAGGCGGCACGGCGGCGCTCGAGCTCGCCGACCCGGCAGCGCCCACCGTGGTGCGCGACATGGTGGATTCGAGCGCGCTCTATGTGCTGATGCCGATGCGCGTGTGATCCGTGGCAGAAGCCGCCCTTCACACATCGGGCGGAGCGCCGGTCGTCAGGCGCCTGGCGCTCAGTGATTTCCGCAATTACCGCGAAGCGCGTCTGGAGACGGACGACCGCCTGATCGTCCTCACGGGGCCGAACGGCGCCGGCAAGACCAACCTGCTGGAAGCCCTCTCGCTGCTGGCGCCCGGGCGCGGGCTGCGCCGGGCGCGGCCGCGCGACATGACCCGGCACGGCGCCGGACGCTGGACGGTGACGGCGCGGCTGGACACGGCCTTTGGCGCGGTGGATATCGGCACCGGCCTCGGCGAGGACGACCGGCGCGCGGTGCATATCGACGGCGCGGCCCGCCGGGCGCGCGACGGGGGTGTGGTGGCCGTCTGGCTCACGCCGCAGATGGACCGCCTGTTCCTCGACGGCGCGGGCGCGCGGCGGCGTTTCCTCGACCGGCTGGTGCTGGCAGTCGATCCGGCCCATGCCGGGCGCGTCCAGGCTTATGAAACGGCCATGCGCCAGCGCCTGGCGCTGCTGAGGGCCGGGACCTCCGACGGCGACTGGCTGGCCGCGCTGGAGCGCAGCATGGCCGAGCGCGGCATCGCCGTCGCCGCCAGCCGGCGCGAGCTGGTGGAGCGGCTGCGGGCCGCGCTCGCATCCGCCGGCGGGCCCTTCCCCCGGGCTCAAGTCGCGCTTTCGGGCGCGGTCGATGCCTGGCTGGAGGAAGGGCCGGCGCTGAAGGCGGAGGACCGGCTGGTCGCCGCGCTGGCGGACGGGCGCGTCCGCGACGCCGAATCGGGGCGCACCGGCGCCGGGCCGCATCGCAGCGACCTTGCCGTCTCGGACGCCGGACGCGGCATGCCGGCCGCCGACTGCTCGACGGGCGAGCAGAAGGCGCTGCTGACGGCGCTGGTGCTGGCGTCCGCCCGCCTCGCCCCGCAGCCGCCGCTGCTGCTGCTGGACGATGTCGCGGCCTTCCTGGACGAGGACCGGCGCCTCGCACTGTTCGAGGAGATCGGGCGGCTCGGCTGCCAGGCCTGGCTCACCGGCGCTGACGCCGGCATCTTCGCGCCGCTTGCCGGCCGCGCCCTCAATATCGGCATAGAAGACGCGGTTCTCACCCCCCTGCCGCGCCGAACGCGGCGAACGTTGCGAATGGCGGCGTCGCCGCCGCCGGAGCGGCCATGACCGAACCCAACGAACCCGCCGACGACATCCCGGCTGACGACGAGACCGGGGAATACGGCGCCGACGCCATCAAGGTGCTGCGCGGCCTGGAGGCGGTGCGCAAGCGCCCCGGCATGTATATCGGCGACACCGACGACGGCACCGGACTGCACCACATGGTCTATGAGGTGGTGGACAACGCCATCGACGAGGCGCTCGCCGGCTGGTGCGACACGGTGGAGGTGGTGCTGGAGGCCGACGGCTCGGTGACGGTCACCGACAACGGGCGCGGCATCCCGACCGAGATCCACGAGGAGGAGGGCGTTTCGGCCGCCGAGGTCATCATGACCCAGCTGCATGCCGGCGGGAAGTTCGACAGCAACTCCTACAAGGTCTCGGGCGGGCTGCACGGCGTCGGCGTGTCGGTCGTCAACGCGCTCTCCGAAACGCTCGACCTCACGATCTGGCGCGACGGGCGCGAGCATGCGATGCGCTTCCGCCACGGCGAGGCAGAAGCGCCGCTGGCCGAGACGGGGCCTGCGGGCGAGGACGGAGAGCAGACCGGCACCCGCGTGCGCTTCCTGCCCTCGACCGACACCTTCTCCAAGGTGGAGTTCGACTTCGCGACGCTGGAGCGGCGGCTGCGCGAGCTCGCCTTCCTCAACTCCGGCGTGCATCTGGTGCTGACCGACGCGCGGCGCATCGAGGTGCACAGCGTCGATCTCCATTACGAGGGCGGGCTTCAGGCCTTCGTCACCTGGCTCGACCGCAACCGTACCGCCCAACACGACTGCATCGCCATCCGCGCGGAGCGGAACGACATCATGGTCGAGGCGGCGCTGCAGTGGAACGACAGCTTCCACGAAACGACGCTGTGCTTCACCAACAACATTCCCCAGCGTGACGGCGGCACCCATCTCGCGGGCTTCCGCGCCGGGCTAACGCGCCAGGTCACCGGCTATGGCGACCGCATCGGCGTCACCCGCCGGGACAAGCTTGCGCTTACCGGCGAGGACGTGCGCGAGGGCCTCACCTGCGTGCTTTCGATCAAGGTGCCGGACCCCAAATTCTCCTCCCAGACCAAGGACAAGCTGGTCTCCTCCGAAGTGCGCCCGGCGGTCGAGAGCGCCATCAACGAGGCGCTGGAGGCGTGGCTGGAGGAGCATCCGAAAGAGGCGCGGATCATCGTCGAGAAGGTGCAGCGCGCCGCCCAGGCCCGCGAGGCGGCCAGGCGCGCGCGCACGCTCATCCGCGAGCCGAAGAACTCCATCGCCTCGCTGCCGGGCAAGCTGGCGGACTGCCAGGCGCGCGACCCGGACAAGGCGGAGCTCTTCATCGTCGAGGGCGACAGCGCCGGCGGCTCCGCCAAGCAGGGCCGCGACCGCGCCTTTCAGGCCGTGCTGCCGCTGCGCGGCAAGATACTCAATATCGAGCGCGCCCGGCTCGACAAGATGCTCTCCAGCGACAGCATCGGCACGCTCATCACCGCGCTCGGCGCCGGCATCGCCGAGACCTTCGACGCCGACAATGTGCGCTACCACAAGATCGTCATCATGACGGATGCCGATGTGGACGGCAGCCATATCCGCACGCTCCTGCTCACCTTCTTCTACCGCCAGATGCCGGCGCTGCTGGAGCGGGGCTATCTCTATATCGCCCAGCCGCCGCTGTTCCAGGTCCGGCGCGGCGGCCAGTCGGTGCGCTATCTCAAGGACGAGCCGGAACTCGACACCTTCCTCATCGACAGCGGCCTGCAGAACGCCGTGCTGGTGCTGGAGGACGGCAGCCAGATCGCCGGGGAGGAGCTGCGCGAGCAGATTGCGCTCGCGGCGCGGGTGCGCCGGCGCATCGAGGCGCTGGCCCAGATCGTCGGCCACCGGGGCCTGGTCGAGCAGGCGGTGCTGGCGGGCGCGCTCGATGCGGTGGCGCTCCGGGGCCGCGACGAGGCGGAAGCCGCCGCCGCCCGGGTCGCCGCCCGGCTCGACGCGCTGGAGGAGCCGGCCGCACGCGGCTGGTCCGGCAAGGTGGAGGACGATCTCAGCCTCGCCTTCGCCTATGAGAACCAGGGCACGCTGCGTTCCTGGCGGATCGGGCGGCGCCTGCTGCACCATGTCGATGCCGTCCGGCTGAACCGCCGGGCCGGACAGCTCCGGACGGTCTATGACAAGCCGGCCACGCTCCGGGTGCGCGAGCGCGAGGACCGAATCGACGGCCCCTGCGTCCTGCTGGAGCGGGTGCTGGAGCACGGGCGGCGCGGGCTCACCCTGCAGCGCTACAAGGGCCTCGGCGAGATGAACCCGGAGCAGCTCTGGGAAACGACCCTAGACCCCGAGGCGCGCACGCTGCTCCAGGTGCGGGTGAACCACGCCGAGGAGGCGGGCGAGCTGTTCTCCACCCTGATGGGCGACCAGGTCGAACCCCGCCGCGCCTTCATCCAGGACAACGCGCTGAAGGTGGCGAACCTGGACGTGTAGGGCGGTGAAGGAGAAGGCGCGCCCGAATTTCGTCGCACCTGCACCCGGCGGCAGCGTTCCACACTTCCCGGCGAGGACCGGGATTGACGGGTTGGTGTTTCACTACTTCTGTGTCGCCGTTCCTATCAATCCCGCCGAATCGTAAAGCGCCAGACGGCCGTCGATCAGGATCGCAAGGTATTCTCCGTACGGCGACTTCGGATTGGGACGAAATCGCCTTGTTTGGCCGCGTCGCGGAGTAAGTTCCACCAGTTCTTGTTGTCGGCTCGATCCGTCGTGGAATCTGTCAACCTGGACAAGTTTGCCATTCGTCTGCTTAATTGCGATCGTTTGCTTCCACGTGCTAGACGGCATGTATATCCATACTCCTATCACATCGTTGGCTTTAGGGTTGGCGTTCTTGACAACGGACCCTTCCCTAGAAGGGGCATTCGACCAGTTTATAAGGCTCTCAAAATGCTGGGCTGTTTCTCCATTTCCTCTGCCATTGTAATACTCTCGACCGAGTGCGATGAGTTCGCTTGGAAGAATTCCGAATAGACTGAGAAAGTCTCTCGCGTTGCCACCTCGAAGCGCATCAACGTTCTTCATCCACTGGTAGTACTCGCAACACCGACCGTATCCGACGGCGTGGAATTCCGGATCGTTCTTGAACAATTGGAATTCTATGTAGAGCTTCTTGAGTTCCGCGACCGCTGCTGCGGAGTCGGCGTCATTCGCCCGCGCTCCGTCGATGGCGAAGACCAAGAGCAGGCCCGTAAGGGCGAAGATCCGGCAGGCGCGCATTCCGCATTCTCCCTGGCAGTATTGCGCCAGTGTCGATCCAAGATCGCAAAGACGCGCCACCGCGCGACGCGGCTTGTGAGGCGGGTTCGACAGTAGCGTTCTTGGCTGCCGCATCGCAATTCCCGGAATCCGCGTGCAGCGGCGCAGGTTTCATTCGACGGAAAGGCTGGCCGTCGGCGTCATGTCGCTTCTTGACCGGCGGCGGCGTAGCAGGAAAGCTAGTCCGCAATTCAATCCAAGCGACCCGAGGAGCGCGCCTTTGCCATGCATGTCGGCCTGAGCTGCTTTTTCCAGAATCCCGACAGGAAACTCACCGACCGCGAGGTCTGGCGGCAGGAGGTGGCGCTGGCCGAGGCGGCGGAGCCGATGGGCTTCGACAGCATCTGGTCGGCCGAGCACCATTTCACCGACTACACCATGTGCCCGAGCGTGACCCAGTTCCTGACCTACATGGCCGGGCGGACGACGCGCGCCGGGCTAGGCACCATGGTGGTCGTGCTGCCCTGGCACGAGCCGGTGCGGGTCGCGGAGGAGCTTGCGCTGCTGGACCACCTGTCGGACGGGCGGGTGATCTTCGGCATGGGGCGCGGCCTCGGGCGGGTCGAGTTCAACGGCTTCCGCCTCAATATGGGCGAGAGCCGCGAGCGCTTCGTCGAATATGCCGAAGCGGTGATGGGCGCGCTCGAGACCGGCACGATCGAGAGCGACGGCAAGCATCTCCGCCAGCCACCGACCGACATCCGGCCGAAGCCCTTCAAGTCCTTCCGCGGGCGCACCTATGCGGCCTCCGTCTCGCCGCAGTCGGCGGAGATCATGGCGCGGCTCGGCATCGGCATCCTCATCATCGCCCAGAAGCCCTGGGAGAAGACGCTGGAGGAGCTGGAGAACTACCGCGAGCTCTACCGGCAGCACAATAATGGCGAGGAAGCGCCGAAGCCGATCATCGCGAGTTTCGTCGCCGTGCATGAGGACCGCGAGAAGGCGCGCGAGATGTATGAGAACTACATCGTCGGCTACTGCCGCTCGGCGCTCAAGCACTACGAGTTCCACAATGAGGGCCTGGCCGACATTCCGGGCTACGAATATTACGGCGCGCTCGCCCGCAACATCCACAAGCACGGCATCGATACCTTCGTGCGCTTCCTCGCCGACCTCCAGGTCTGGGGCACGCCGGACGAGGTGGTGGAGGGCGTCATCGCCAATGTCGAGCGCGCGGGCTGCGGCGGCTTCCTGGCCGCGCTCTCCTATGGCGGCATGCCCTACGACATCGCGCGCGAGAACCAGCGCCTCTTCGCCGAGAAGGTGTTGCCCCGCCTCAAGGCGCACGACACCGGCGTCGAGATCGGCGCCGCCCCGCCGCTCGCCGCCGCCGCCGAATAGGGCTTGCCTTGGGTCCTCGCAACGTCGCGCCGAACACCGATTGTCCGGGTGCCAACCTGGAGGGTGCAAACCTCGAGGACGCGAATCTGGAAGCCGCGAACCTGCAAGGGGCCAACCTGAAACGGGCTAACATGAAGGCGGCGAACCTGAGGGAAGCGAACCTAGAGAATGCCGACCTTGCGGGGGCGAATCTGGCCGAAGCGAACCTGCAAGACGCCAATCTGAAGAACGCCAACCTCTCAGGCGCCTCGCTAAGCGATGCAAACCTGGCCGGCGCCAATCTCGCGGGTGCAAGGCTCTCGGACCGGACCGGCCAGGGGCCGGCGTCGCAGTGATCCCGGAGGATTTCGGGCTAAGCGGGGAACAGCGGCTGCTGCGCGACACGGTGCGCGCCTTTGCCCGCGAGAAGGTGGCGCCGCGCGCGGCGGAGATCGACCGGGACGCCGCCTATCCGCATGACATGTTCGCCGCGCTCCGCGACCTCGGCCTTTTCGCGCTGCCCTTCCCGGAACGCTATGGCGGCGCGGACAGCGTGCTCTCCGGCTGCCTCGCCATCGAGGAGCTGGGCCGCGTCTGCTACAACACCGCCTACCTGCTGCTCGTCCAGTGGACGCCCTTCGCGGCGGTGCTCGCAGGCGGCTCTCCCGCGCAGCATGAGCGCTGGCTGCCGGGCCTCGCCAGCGGCGATCTGAAAGCCGCGATCTCCGTTACCGAGCCGCAGTCCGGCTCCGACGCTGCCGGGATCAGGACGCGCGCAACCCGCACGGAAGGCGGCTACCGCATCGACGGGGCCAAGGTCTGGTGTACCAACAGCCCGGAAGCCGATTTCATCGTGGTGGCGGCCAAGACGGACCCCTCCGCCCGCCATCGCGGCATTTCCGTGTTCGCGGTGGAAAAGGGGACGCCGGGGCTGACCGTCGGCGCCCCGGAGCGCAAGCTCGGCTCGCGCGGCATTCCCTCCTGCCCGCTCTTCTTCGACGGCGCCTTCGTGCCGGAGGAAAACCGCATCGGACCGGAGGGCGAGGGCTGGCTGACGGTGATGGAAGCCTTCAACCGCTCGCGCCCGATGATCGGCGCGCGCGGCGTCGGCGTCGCCCAGGGCGCGCTCGGCCTGGCGGCGGCGTTCGTGCGCGGGCGCGAGGCGTTCGGGCAGCCGGTCGCGGACTTCCAGGGCGTGCGCTGGATGCTGGCCGACATGACCATGCGCACCGAGGCCGCCCGGCAGATGGTCTGCAAGGCCGCCGCGCTTGCGGATGCGGGCGTCTCGGGCCGCGCGCTCGCGCCCTGGGCGGCAATGGCTAAATGCCTGGCCACCGACGCCGCCATGTCGGTTGCGACCGACGCCGTGCAGCTCTGGGGCTCGGCCGGCATTTCGGCCGACAATCCCGTCGAGCGCTTCTTCCGCGACGCCAAGGTGCTCCAGATCGTCGAGGGCACCAACCAGATCCAGCGCAACATAATCGGCCGCCACGCCGTCGAGACGCTCGGGGCCGGTTGACAGCGGGGCGGGCGGCGGGCTGGAGTCCCTGCCGGACGCGGACAAGGCGGCGGGGCCATGCTGTTCCACCACGCATCGAAGAACCGGCCGTTCCATCTCGGCACCTATCCGATGGAGGTGCTGCCGCGGGACGACTCCGTAGTCGCGGCGGAGGCAGCGCAGCCGCCGGCCGGACCGACGGAGGCTGCGGCGGCCGGCGGCGCGCTCGGGCCGGCCGTGCTGCACTACCGCGAGCTGTTCGCCGGCTTCGCCGAGGGCGGCCCGGCGGCGGAGACGGCGCCCGTGCCGGCCCGGCTCGACCGGCGCGCCGAGGACATCAAGGGCTGCTCATATTTCATGGACGCCGACCAGGTGGGCATCTGCCGGATCCCGGAGAACGCCTGGCTGGAAGGCTCTGAGGCGCTGGAAGGCCACAGCCATGCGGTCGTCATCCTGGTGGCCTGTCCCGCCCTGCCGGACCGGGGCAACCTCGCCCGTGCCTGGGTGGAGGACGCCGTCGCTGCCACGGCCGAAATGCGCGTGCTGGAAATCGCCGGCTGCACCGCCGGCCATATCCGCCAGATGGGCTTCGAAGCCCGAATCCACCATGCCGGCGATGAGGGCCTCGACCGGAAGCGGCTCGCCGTGCTGGCCGGGCTCTGCCTGCGCAGGCAAGGCGGCGGGCTGCTCAACCCCTATATCGAAGGCGGCTTCGCGCTCGCCGTAATCTCGACCAACTACGAACTGGAATGCGACAGCCCGCTGGCTCCGGGCGCGGCCGGCGCACGCAACCGGGCCTACCGCAAGGGCATCGCCGGCGCCGTCTCCGGCCGCGAGCGCGCGCGCCGGGCCCGTCGGAAATCGCACTGGAGCCGCTACCCGATGGAGCAGGTCCGCCGCGTGGACCGGCCCACCACCCTCATCATCGACGAGGAGGTGCCGCGCGTGCCGCAGCGCGCGGCCTTCTTCACCCGCGCGGCCAAGGGCGATCTCGGCGAGAAGTCCCGGCGCGAGCGCGCCCGCTTCGCCTTCAAGCACCCGCTGTCCTTCAGCCAGCTGCAGCTCATCCGCGCCATGGTGCCCCACCAGGACGGCGAAACGGCTTCGGAATGGGACAGGGACCACTATGGGGACCCGGCGGCGAATGCGCGCGCGGTCAAGGCGCTCTCCTATTTCCTGGGCTCCGACCTGACCGGCATTTGCGAGATTCCGCGCTACGCCTGGTTCTCGCACCGGGAGGACGGCAGCCCGATAGAGATGTATCACCGCTACGCCGTCGTCATGCTGATCGACCAGGGCTACGACACCGTGGAGCGCACCGTTGGGTGCTAACTATCTGAGATAGCGTCGTTTCTTTCTCCCGAA
>JAPOZD010000421.1 GCA_026706245.1 Alphaproteobacteria bacterium | reverse complement strand
ATGGCCAGGAGCACGACCAGCGTGCCGACCAGCATGGCGCGGATGTTGCGCTGCCCGATATAGGCGAAGAGCGCGGAGGGGCCGGTACTGTTGACGCTGGCTATATGGGGCGCGTTCTCCCTCAGCCAGGCCTCGGCGCGCGCGTTCAGGTCGAGCACGTCCTGCGAGTAGAGCGTCTCTGCCGATATCGTCACCCGCGTGGCCGATCTGGACCTGTCGATCTGATTGTTCAGGTTCAGCCCCTCGGGAAGGGAGAGCTCGTAGAGCAGCAGATATTGCGCCGCCAGCTCTCTGCTTTCCGGAATCCGGTAGGCGGCCGGGTCGTCGCCGTGCATGCTCTTGTTGAGTTGCCGGAAGGTGTCGGTGATGACCGCTACGTGGCGCACGGAGGGCTGGTCGCGGAACCAGCTGGCGAACTGCGAAACCTCGGCGAGGAAAAGAGGGTCGGTGACGCCGCCCTCGACGGACGCTTCGAGCGAGTATTCGAGCCCGGTATTGCCGCTTAAACGCTCGTCCATGAAGTCGGTGTCCTGGCGAAACTCGACGCTCTTGTCGAAGAAATGAACCAGGACATCGTTGAGTTCGTTGCGCGGAATGGCCAGAGCCATGACGGGCACAATCACCACCCATGCCCAGAGGATCGCCTTCCGGTGGCGCAGCGCGGCATCCGCGAGGCGGCTCATTGCGGGTCCGCGGCGCCGGCGTTCCCTGGGCGCGCGGACGGGGAGAAGCGAAAGCACGGCCGGCATGAATGTGACGGAGAGAACGAAGGAGGCGAGGATGCCCAGGGCGACGAAGTTGCCGAGATCGCGGTAGGGCGGCACTTCGGAGAAGTTCATGGCAAGGAACCCGAGCGCCGTCGTCAGGCTTGCCAGGAACACCGGGTGCAGGTTGAGCGCGATGGCTTCGACGATGGCGTCGCGCTTGGAATCCCCGGCGCGCAGACGCTGCTGCAGGGCCACAAGCAGATGCACGCAATTCGCCACGACGATCATCAGCACGATGGTCGGCGCCGGCGAGATGGGCGGGGAGAAGGGCAGGCCGATCCATGCGCCGAGCCCCAAGGACGCGAGAATAGAAAAGACGATGACCAGTCCGGTCGCCGCCACCCCCGCCCAGCCGCGGGTCAGGATGCCGAGGACCAGGGCCATGAGCAGAAGGCTTGCGGGCAGGAAGATCATCTGGCTCTCGATCGAGGCTTCGACGAAGGTCTGGTTGATCATGACCGTGCCGACGATGCGCAGGTCTGTGCCGGGGAACCGCTCTTCGGCCTCCAGGGCCGTCGCCCTCGCGAATTCGGCGACTTCGGCCACGGCCTCCAGAAGGTTGTCTTCGGGCAGCTCGACCGTGACGTTTACAACGCTGACATCGCCGTTCAGGGCCAGAATGCTGCCCGCGATGCGCGGATCGGACAGGGCGATGTCGCGGATTTGCGAGCGCGTTTCGGCTTCGGATATTTGCTGCGGATCGACGAGATCGCGCACATATAACTCGTCGCCCTCTGCGGTCGTGTATTGAAAATTGGCAAGCGAATCGACGCGCCGCGAATATGGCGTGTTCCATGCGGCCTTTGTGAGCCAGACGGCAGCCGAGAGAGCCTTTTCAGATGTGGCGTCGCCGTCGTCCGGAACGATCAGGAACACGACGTTTTCGTTCTTCCCGTAGGTATTTTCCAGCTTTTCCAGGGCCAGAAGTTGCGGATTGTCGTCATCGAAGAAGATGCGGTAATTCGCGGAAAATTCGAACAGCGCCATACCGCCGGAAGCGGCGGCGACGATGATCAGCGTGACGAGGATGACCGGCCAGCGGGCTGCGAGCACCCGCCTGGCAAATCGCGCTGCGAACGGCTTTCCAGCGATGTCGTGCTTGTCCACGGGGCCGGCGCCGCTAACTGCGCATGCCCCGGCGGGAATACAACCCGGGCCGCGCGCTTCGTGCCCATAGAATCCAGATCAAGGGGACATTCCAGAAAAGGGCCGGTCCGAAGCCTATACGATGCGCGGGACGGGCACAATCTGTCCCGCCGGGTCCGGACGAATGCCGCGTCAGCAGTCCGGCGGATCGTGGAGTTTCACGGCTCTCAGGCGGTAACGGATCGTGAAATCCGGAAAGGCGAGAACGGCATCGCCGCCGACGCCGTTTTCATAGAACCACTCGGTCGTTTCGAAGGCGGGCAGCGCCTCTTCGCCCGCGTCGAAGAAGGCGAACTGCGCGCGCCAGCGGGCGAGGCCCTCCAGCGCGGCCGGCGCCTCCGGAGGCTTGCCTGCCGCGTGCTCCGGCAGCACCAGAACGCTTGCCGTCAACAGGGCGTCGTCGTCCTCGCCGAAGAACACGCTGCTTGTCAGCAGGCCTTGGCCTGCCCTGGCATGGTCGAGGACGCTCCGGACCCAGGCGGCGGGAAACATCGCGCCCGGCTCCAGGGGGAGCCGGCGTCCGCGCGGCCGGCTGTATTCGGCTTCGCCGCCGCCGCCCGGCTCCGCCAGGCGCGCCGTGCCGCTTCGCGCCTCGGTCTCGACGCCGTTCCTGACGGTCCTGCCGGCGAAGCCGTAGGCCAGGCCGTCCAGTTGCTCCCAGGCGGAGAATTCGACCCGCACGGAGACCGGCGTCCCGTCCGGCGGCTGGACCGACAGCCGGGTCTCGCGGTTCACGACGATCCTGTCGCAGCCGGACGACCACTCATAGACGGCCGCGCCCGACAGAGCGTCGATGCCGGAAGACGGGTCGGCGCTGACCAGCCCGACCTCATAAAGCGCCCGGTGCGGCGCAATTCCGCCGCCCGCCGCCTCGGCCGCTACGACAGCCAGCAGCAATGCGAGCCCGGCGATGCGCCCGCCGCCGCCTCTGGAACCCATGTCCGACCTCCGCATTCCCCGCCCTTCGCTATACCGGATTGCGCTGCAGGGGAAGCCTGCCCGCGATTGCCCGGCGGGGCCTTCCATCCTATATTGAAGGGGCCGGGCATGCCCGGCTATGGCGATAAACGCCATGCGGAATAAGCGTTGCGGACCCGGGGGCAGTACCCGGCGCCTCCACCATATACGGGGGCGAACCAGGATCGACGTGCGCAGTAAAGGCATGGTCTTCGCTCGGCATGGTACCACCGTTATCGGGCCGCAACTCAAGTGCGAACGACAATGAGGTCGCACTCGCTGCCTGATCGCTGATTCGGCAAGCGCGGTTTGGAGGGCACCGGGCAACAGAAGCCCTCCATCCGCCGCGCGCAACGCGGCGACTCGTAATGGCGGCGGCGGCGGCGCCGCACCGCTGGGGGCGCCGGGGGAACAATGGCCGAGGACTTCCTGGATTACGACCGGCTTGTCGAGGACGCGATGCGCAGCGTGGTTCGGCACGCGCTCACGGAGGTGGCCGAGAAGGGCCTCCCCGGCAACCACCATTTCTACATTACCTTCCTCACCCGCCATCCGGCCGCGGCCGTGCCGCCGCGCCTCGCCTCCCAATATCCCGAAACGATGACCATCGTGCTCCAGCACCAGTATTACGGGCTGGAGGTCCATTCGACCCATTTCGAGGTGACGCTGTCCTTCAACCGTGTGCAGGAGCGCCTGCACATTCCCTGGGAGGCGGTTACCGTGTTCCACGACCCGTCCGTGGATTTCGGCCTGCGCTTCTCCCGCCAGGGAGTCGAGCCCGTGCTGCCTGCCGCGGAAGGCGAGGCCGCCGAAGGGGCCGCGGAGCCCGCCGCCGGCGCCGAGGGGGATGAAGGCGGCGGCGGCAATGTCGTCTCGCTGGACCGTTTCCGAAAGAAATGAGGGGCGCGCCCATGCCCGAATTCGCCTTCCACGAGATGTTCCCGCTCGCCAAGGGCGGAACCCCCTGGCGCCGGCTGGAAGGGGATTTCGTCTCCGTCGAGCGGTTCCGCGGACAGGACTTCGTCTCCGTCGATCCGGAGGCGCTGACCCTGCTCGCCCGCGAGGCTTTCCACGACATCTCGCACTTGCTGCGGCCCGGCCATCTGGCGCAGCTCGCCTCGATCTTCGACGACCCCGAGGCCTCGCCCAATGACCGCTTCGTCGCGCTCGACCTGCTCAAGAACGCGAATATCGCGGCCGGCGGCGTGCTGCCCATGTGCCAGGACACCGGCACCGCCATCGTCATGGGCAAGAAGGGCGAGCGCGTGCTGACCGGCGGCGGCGACGAGGAGGCGCTCTCGCGCGGCATCTTCCGCGCTTATGCGGAGGACAATCTGCGCTATTCGCAGCTCTCGCCGGTTTCCATGTTCGAGGAGCGCAATACCGGCTCCAACCTGCCGGCGCAGTTCGACCTCTATGCCGCGCCCGGCGAGGAATACGAGCTGCTGTTCATCGCCAAGGGCGGCGGCTCGGCCAACAAGTCCTTCCTCTACCAGGCGACGCCCGCCACGCTGCACCCGGACCGGCTGCTGCCCTTCATCGACGAGAAGATCCGCACGCTCGGCACCGCCGCCTGTCTGCCCTACCACCTGGCGGTCGTGATC
>JAPOZD010000324.1 GCA_026706245.1 Alphaproteobacteria bacterium | reverse complement strand
CTGGAACGGCCGGAGGAGTTGGCCGACACGCCGTTCCTGACCGACGAGCAGGTGGCGACGCTGGCCGAGCGCGCCGCGGCGCTCTTCAACGGCGAGACCGACGCGGCGTTCGGCGAGAGCGTGTTCCGTGCCGCGCTCGCCGACCGTGCCGACTACCAGTCGGGCGACGGCGTCACCGAGGAGAACCCGCAGGGGACCGGCAACTACAACCACTTCTGGCTGATCGACCGCTGGTTCGACAACCGCACGTCGCTCATCGAGGATCCGCCGAACGGGCGGATTCCGGAGATGACGGAGGAAGGGAAGCGCCGCGCCGAGGCGCGCGCAGCTGTCGAGCGCCCGCGCTTCCCGGCGGGGCCGGAGGATCTGGGGGCGGGCTTACGCTGTTCGGGAGGCCGCGTGCCGATGACCGGGCGGGGCTACAACAGCAACTACCAGATCGTGCAGTCGGCCGACTCGGTCGCCATCCTGATGGAGATGATGCACGAGACCCGCATCGTTCCCCTGGACGGCCGCCCGCACCTGCCCGCCGGCCTGCGCAAGGACCTCGGGGATTCGCGCGGCCATTGGGACGGCGACACGCTGGTGGTCGAGACCACCAACTTCAAGCGCGATGTCAACTTCAACGGCGCGACCAGCAACCTGCGTCTCGTCGAGCGTTTCACCCGGGTGGCCGACGATCGGCTGCAGTACGAGTTCACGATGGACGACCCGACGACGTGGACGCGGCCCTGGACGGTCCGGCTCTTCATGCGGCCGGCGCCCGGCACCGGGCAGATCTACGAGTTCGCCTGCCACGAGGGGAACTACGCCATCGAGAACACGCTGCGCGGGGCGCGGCTGCAGGAGGCGGAAGAGGCGGGCGACGGTCAGTAGCGTCGGCAGTGGGCAGTACCACCGGCGGCCCGGTCAGCGCCCGTCGGCGCTTGACGACCGGACGGCGTGCGGATATGGTTGCCCGAAGGTCGGCTCGGCCGGGCTCGAGGGGTGCACCCATGAGCGCACAGAACAGGGATGCCGTTCGACGGCTGGTTCGCGAGGTCATGAGCAACGGCAATCTCGAGGCGGCCGAAGCCATCCTCTCGCCGAACCTGGTCGACCACATGCCGATTCTGGAGACGCCGGACCGCGACGGGTTGCTGAAGGCGATGATGGCGGCGCGCAAGGCGTTCTCCGGCGTGCGCTACAAGGTCATCGCGGAGATCTCGAACGAGCACTGGGTCGCCATGGCGGTGGAGGCGGACGGCGGTATCCACAAGGGCCCGTTCATGGGAATACCCCCGACGGGGAAGCCGGTGAAGTGGACGGAAACGCACCTGTGGAAGGTCATCGACGCGAAGATCGTCGAGCACTACGGCAACGTGAGCATGTTCGAGATTCACAAGGCGCTCGGATCCCACAACCTCGAATCGAAACTGCGGTGATCTCCGAGCTTCCGCGGCGCCGGCCGCCGGAAGCGCCGGGAAAGGCGGCACGATGATCAAGCGCGTAGAGGTCCAGTACCGGGGAATCTTCCAGAAGAACCTCGGCAAGTACATCGGCGGCGACATCGTGATGATCGCCAGCCGGATGGGCAGGGTCGCCTTCTCGAACGGCCGCTACAGCGATGCCCCGGAGCGCAACGGGATTCCCTGCAAGTACTTCGCCTTCGTCTCGCCCGATCTCTCCGAGGAGGAGCTCGAGGCCGAGTGCGGAGCCAAGCTGGACATCGACGCCGCCGACGTCTCGCTCGTGGTTGACGACACGATGTCGAAGGGAGTCGAGCCGTGGGGCTGGCACGGCATCCGGCCGGTCAACGAGAAGGTCGGTCACAAGGGCTGCCTGCTCATGGTCACCCGCCGCGAGCACGACGACCTCGTCCGGTTCATGGCCAAGAAGGACTACCCCTATCGTCTCGCGCGGCTGGAGGGGGACGCGAGCCTGGCCGGGCTGTGGGTCGACAAGGACGACCTGACCCGGGAGCGGTGCCTGGGGGCCGTCGCCGCCGTGGATCCCGACGTCATCGGCATCGAAGCGGTGGAGGAGTACCTGCGCGAGAAGACCGGCGACGAGAACCGCGTGCGCGCGGCGCGCGAGGCCTACGACGCGACGCTGCGGAAGAACAAGGTGGTCAGTGCCGGCGAGGGCATCGATTGGCCGCACGAGATCCCGGTGCTGCCCAAGTGGCACGAGTTCGACGAGGGCGGCGTGGTGGTCCCGGCGGTCGAGCGTGGGTTCCAACTGGGGCCGCGCGGTCAGAACCGCAACGAGGGGTTCAAGCACGGCACGTCGAAGACCGAACGGCCGGTCGTGCGGTTCGACCTGTGCATCAAGTGCACGCTGTGCTGGGCCGACTGTCCGGACGAGTGCTTCGATCCGACCGACGACGAGCTGTACGACGTCAACTACGAAGTCTGCACCGGCTGTCACAAGTGCGCCGAGGTCTGTCCGGTGAAGGAATGCATCGTCATGGTCGACGAGCTGCAGTTCGAGAACACCGACAGTCCCTGGGAGCACCACAAGAAGGACCCGGCCGGCTACATCCAGTGGGCCGAGGGCAAGAAGGGCACGAAGCGCATCCGCTACCCGCATGTCACCGGCACGGGAGTCGAGATCAGCGAGGGGACAACCGTTCCGCCCAAGGCGTGAAGCCGTTGTCATGAAGCGCATGTAAGGAGGGATCGTGACGGTCGCCGAACAAGTCAGAATCTGGGATCGCGAGGAGCTGCTCACCGGCTGTCAGGCGGTTTCACACGCGGTCAAGCTGTCCGACGTCGACGTGATCGCGGCGTATCCGATCCGGCCGTATACCGAGGTGATGGACATGCTGTCCAAGCTCATCGCGGACGGCAAGCTCGACGCCGAGTACATCATCGCGGACAGCGAGCATTCGCAGTTCGAGATCGTGAAGCACGCCAGCTCCGTCGGGGCGCGGGCGTTCGCCGGGAGCAGCGGCACGGGATGGATGTACGGCTTCGAGGCGCTGGTGGTCACCGCCACGGATCGGCTCCCGCCGCTCTTTCTGGTCGGCAATCGCGCGCTGGACGATCCGGGAGCGTTCGGGGTCGAGCACAACGACGCCATGTCGCTGCGGGACATGGGCTGGCTGATGTGCTGGGCGAGCACGGCGCAGGAAGCGCTCGAGCACGTGTTCATCGGCTACCGCGTCGCCGAGGACAAGACCGTGCGCATGCCGATGGCTCTGGCCATGGACGGTGCGTTCCTGACCCACTCCCAGCACATGGTGAAGGTGCCGACCGAGGAGTCGGTCAAGCGCTTCCTGCCGCCGTTCGATCTCGGCGAGCGGAGGCTCCATCCGGACAATCCGGTCTCCATCGCGCCGCAGGTGAACGAAGACTGGGTCATGGAGTTGCGGCGACAGAACTGGGAAGCGGCCCGCAGAGCCCGGGGCGTGATCAAGCAGGCGTACGAAGAGTTCAACGCGATCTTCGGGATGCGCTACGACAACCCCTACTTCTCGGAGTTCATGACGGACGACGCGGAAGCGGTGCTGATCGGCATCGGCGCGGTGGCCATGCCGACCCGGACGGCGTGCCGGCGCATGCGGGAGCAGGGACACAAGGTCGGCTACGTCAACCTGCGCTGGTTCCGCCCGTTCCCCACCGACGAGCTGCGGGAGTGCCTCGGCCGGTTCAAGGGCGTGGGCGTCATCGATCGGGACTTCGCCCACGGGTCGCCCGACAACGGCGGAATCCTGATGCACGAGGTCCGCTCCTGCCTGTATCCGCTGCGTGAACGCCCCAACGTGATCAATTTCATCGGCGGCCTCGGCGGGCGGGACATCTCGATCGAGGAGTGCATCAAGATGTACGAGAGCACGCTGGCCGCCGGCCGCGGCGACGTGCCGGAGGAACTCGTGAGCTGGACCGGGCTGCGGGAATGATCTTCACCATGCGTGCGGAGGCCGGGCTGGCCGTGGACGCCGCTTGAGGAAGGATGACTGACATGGCAATGCAACTGCCGGTAATCGATTACGAGCACATCAAGAAGGCCAAGGACGCCCCGCTCGAGGAGTTCTACACCTCGGGCCACCGCACGTGCCAGGGTTGCGAGTCGGCCCTGGTCATGCGCGACTTCGCCAAGGCTTCCGGCCCCCGCACCATCGCGACCGGGGCGACCGGATGCATGTACGTGGCGAACACCAGCTACCAGACGACCCCCTGGATCATCCCGTGGATGCACACGCAGCTCGGCGCGGGCGGATCGTCGGCGGTCGGCATGGCCGCGGGCCTGCGGGCCCTGATGCGCAAGGGGAAGATCCCCAAGGAGAAAATCAACGTCATCAACTTCAGCGGCGACCTCGGCGGGGCCGACATGGGCCTGTCGGGGGTTTCCGGCGCGCTGCAGACCGACTACGACCTCCTGATCATCCTCTACGACAACGAGTCGGCCGCCAACACGGACATCCAGGCCACGGGCCTGACCACGTACGGCGCGCAGACGACGTTCACGCCGCCCGGCAGCGTCCGCCGGATCATGCAGGCTCGCTGGAAGAA
>JAPOZD010000183.1 GCA_026706245.1 Alphaproteobacteria bacterium | reverse complement strand
TGGCGCCGGAAACCGGGGAGGGATCGATCACCTCCGCCCGTGAGACCTTGTCCTCAAGCTCCGCCATGCGGCCCTCGATGAAGGACTGCCGGTCCCGGGCCGCGTGGTATTCGGCATTCTCGGACAGGTCCCCGTGCTCGCGGGCCTGGGCGATGGCCCGGACGACGGCAGGGCGCTCGACCGTCTTCAGCCGGCGCAGCTCCTCCTCCATCCGACGATAGCCTTCAGGCGTTATCGGCACCTTGTCCATCTCAGCCATTTCCCTTGCGCAAAAGCTACAATCAGAGCCGGAACGACCCGTCAAAATAGGATTGCAGGGGGGCTACTTCAAGGCGGGCGGCCTCGACCGCGGCGATGGCGCGGGCCGCAGCATGCGCGCCCGCGAGGGTGGTGAAATAGGGCACGCGGCGGTTCAGGGTCTCGCGGCGCAGGCTGTAGCTGTCGCGGAGCGCGGCTACGCCTTCCGTCGTGTTGACGACCAATTGCACCTGGCCGCTTTTGAGGGCGTCCACGATATGCGGCCGGCCTTCCAGCACCTTCTTGACGACATGGACCTCCAGCCCTTCCGCCCGGAGTGCGCGGGCCGTGCCGCCGGTTGCGATAAGCCGGAAGCCGCTGGCGGCGAGCATCCGCGCCACCTCGACTGCGCCCGACTTGTCGCTGTCGCGCACCGAGACGAAGGCCGTGCCGCCGTCCGGCAGGGTCACCCCGGCGCCCAGCTGGGCCTTGGCGAAAGCCCGGGCGAAGTCGGTGTCGATACCCATGACCTCCCCGGTCGATTTCATCTCGGGCCCGAGCACAGTGTCCACGCCGGGAAAACGCGCAAAGGGGAAGACCGCCTCCTTGACCGCGATATGCCCGCTCGCGTCCGGCCGCGGGAAGGCGGCGAGCGGATCGCCGGCCATCAGCCGCGCGGCGATCTTGGCGACGGGAACGCCCGTGGCCTTGGCGACGAAGGGAACGGTCCGGCTTGCGCGCGGGTTCACCTCCAGGATGTAGATCCGGTCGCCCCCGGGCCCGTGCGTGACCGCGAACTGCACATTCATCAGGCCCACCACGCCGAGCGCGCGCGCCAGCGCCTCCGTCTGCCTCTCGATTTCAGCGACGGTTTCGCCGGCGAGCGAGTGGGGTGGGAGCGAGCAGGCGGAGTCGCCCGAATGCACGCCCGCCTCCTCGATATGCTGCATTACGCCCGCGACGACGACAGTCCGCCCATCCGAGAGCGCATCGACATCCACTTCGGTCGCATGGCGCAGATAGCGGTCCACCAGCACCGGGCTCGTGCCGGAGACTTCCACAGCCACCCGGATATAGCGGTCAAGCGCGGCCCGGTCGTGGACGATCTCCATCGCCCGCCCACCGAGCACATAGGAGGGCCGCAGCAGCACCGGATAGCCGATACGCTCGGCAATCGCCGCCGCTTCCCCGGCGGAGGCCGCAACGCCGTTTTCGGGCTGGGTAAGCCCGAGCTCCGAGAGCAGGCCCTGGAAGCGCTCGCGGTCCTCGGCGAGATCGATGGCGTCGGGCGAGGTGCCGAGGATCGGGATGCCGGCCTCCGCCAGCGCCGAGGCGAGCTTGAGCGGCGTCTGCCCGCCGAACTGCACCACGGCGCCGACCAGATCCCCGCGCGCGCCCTCGACCCGGGCGATCTCGATGACATCCTCGGCCGTCAACGGCTCGAAATAGAGCCGGTCCGCCGTGTCGTAGTCGGTCGAGACGGTCTCCGGGTTGCAGTTGACCATGACGGTCTCGTAGCCCGCCTCGCTGAGCGCGAAGACGGCGTGGACGCAGCAATAGTCGAATTCGATGCCCTGGCCGATGCGGTTGGGGCCGCCGCCGAGAATCAGGATCTTCCGGCGCTCGGCCGGGTCGGCCTCGCACTCGGCGGGCGCAAGCCCGTTGCCCTCCCAGGTCGAATACATATAGGGCGTTGCGGAGGAGAACTCGGCGGCGCAGGTGTCGATGCGCTTGTAAACGGGCGCCAGGCCGAGCGCGCGGCGCCGGTCCGCGACATCGGCTTCCGCAAGCCCCGTCAGCTCGCCGAGGCGCGCATCGGAAAAGCCCAGCCGCTTCAGCGCCTGCAGGCCCTGCGTGTTCTCCGGCAGGCCGGACGCCCGCAACTCCTCCTCAGCGCATACCAGCGCCTCGATCTGCTCAAGGAACCAGGGGTCGAACTGGCAGGCCTGGCGGATGCGCTCCCGGTCGAGGCCGTGACGGAAGGCCTGGGCGATCACCAGCAGGCGGTCAGGCCGCGGCTCGGACAGCAGCTGCACGATGTCGTCCGGTTGCGGCGCGCCCGGAATCTCGATCTCGTTGAGGCCGGTCAGCCCCGTCTCCATGGAGCGGAGCGCCTTTTGCAGCGATTCCGCAAAGCAGCGCCCTATGGCCATCGCCTCGCCGACCGATTTCATCGAGGTAGTGAGCAGCGGCTCGGCGCCGGGAAACTTCTCGAAGGTGAAGCGCGGCACCTTGGTCACGACATAGTCGATGACCGGCTCGAAGGAGGCGGGCGTGGTGCGCGTGATGTCGTTTTGCAGCTCGTCGAGCGTGTAGCCGACGGCCAGCCTGGCCGCGACCTTGGCGATGGGAAAGCCCGTTGCCTTCGACGCCAGCGCCGAGGAACGCGAGACGCGCGGGTTCATCTCGATCACGACCAGCCGGCCGTCTTCGGGATTGACGGCGAACTGCACGTTCGAGCCGCCGGTATCGACGCCGATCTTGCGCAGGCACGCGATCGAGGCATCGCGCAGGAGCTGGTATTCCTTGTCGGTGAGCGTCAGAGCCGGCGCGACCGTCACCGAATCGCCGGTATGCACGCCCATCGGATCGACATTCTCGATGGAGCACACGATGATGCAGTTGTCAGCCCGGTCGCGGACCACCTCCATCTCGTATTCCTTCCAGCCGAGCACCGATTCCTCGACCAGCACCTCGCCGACGGGCGAGGCGTCGAGGCCGCCCTGTACGATGCTCTCGAACTCCTCCGGATTGTAGGCGACGCCGCCGCCCGTGCCGCCGAGCGTGAAGGACGGGCGGACGATGAGCGGCAGGCCGATCTCCCGCATGGCGCGGCGTGCCGCGTCCATGTCGCCCACCAGCGCGCCGCGCGGCGTCTCGAGGCCGATCTCGTGCATGGCCTCGCGGAACAGCTCCCGGTCCTCGGCCCTGGCGATCACCGCGCCGTTCGCGCCGATGAGCTCGACCCCGTAGCGTTCGAGCACGCCGTTTTCGTCAAGCGCCATCGCCGTGTTGAGCGCGGTCTGCCCGCCCATGGTCGCGAGCAGCGCATCCGGCCGCTCGCGCTCGATGACCCGCTCGACCAGCTCCGGCGTTATCGGCTCGACATAGGTCGCATCGGCCAGGTCCGGGTCGGTCATGATGGTCGCCGGGTTGGAGTTGACCAGCACGATCCGGTAGCCCTCCTCCCGGAGCGCCTTGCAGGCCTGGGTGCCCGAATAGTCGAACTCGCAGGCCTGGCCGATGACGATGGGCCCGGCGCCGATAATCAGGATGGAGCCGATATCGGTGCGTTTAGGCATGGGCGTCCATCATGTCGGCGAAGCGCTGGAACAGGTAGTGGGCGTCCCTGGGGCCGGGGGAGGCTTCCGGATGGTACTGCACCGAGAAGATCGGTCGGCCCTCCGCCCGCAACCCTTCCACCGAACCGTCGAAGAGCGAGCGGTGCGTCTCGACCACGCCCGGCGGCAGGCTTTCCCGCAGCACGGCGAAGCCGTGGTTCTGGCTGGTGATCTCGACCTTGCCGGTCTCCAGGTCCTTGACCGGGTGGTTGGCGCCCCGGTGGCCTATGGCCATCTTCGCCGTGCTCGCGCCCAGTGCCAGCGCGAGTATCTGGTGGCCGAGGCAGATGCCGAAGATCGGCTTGCCGCTCCCGATCAGGGCGCGGACGGTCTCCGTTGCGTATACGCCGGTGGCCGCCGGGTCGCCGGGGCCGTTGGCGAGGAAGATGCCGTCGGGATCGAGCGCCAGGATGGCGTCCGCCTCCGTTTCGGCCGGCACGACCGTCACGGCCACGCCTAGCTCGGCCAGGCAGCGCAGGATGTTGTGCTTGACGCCGTAATCTACGGCGACGACATGGCGCGACGGGTGCTCCAGCCGGCCGTAGCCGCGGCCGAGCGCCCAGCGGGTCCGGTCCCAGCGGTAGGTCTGCCGGCAGGTAACTTCCCGCGCGAGGTCCATGCCCTCCAGGCCCGGCCAGGCGGCGGCGGCGGCTATTGCGGCGTCGATGTCGATCCGGCCGTCCGGGGCGTGGACGACAACGCCGTTGGGCGCACCGACGTCGCGGATGCGCCGGGTGAGCGCGCGTGTGTCGATGCCGGCGACGCCGACCAGGCCGCTGCCGGCGAGCCAGTCATTCAGCCGGCGCGTCGCACGGAAATTGGAAGGCCCGGTCGGGTCCATGCGCAACACGAGGCCGCGCGCGGCCGGCGCATCCGACTCCACATCCTCGCCATTGGCGCCGACATTGCCGATATGCGGGAATGTG
>JAPOZD010000141.1 GCA_026706245.1 Alphaproteobacteria bacterium | reverse complement strand
GGCTTTCCCGGCTTGTCTAGCCCGGCCGCCTCGCCGTACGCAACGCCCCCGTCCCGGCCGCGTGTAAACCACGCCGTCCACCGTCGCGAACTCCGCTTCCCCTCCGACCGTCAGGTCGGCAGATGTCTCCGACGACCTGACCGTTCCCTGCGCCGCTAGGCAGACGCCGAGCGCCACCGGCCGACCGCAGCCCGTTTCCGAATATCGTTGGATTCGCCTCCCGCCATGGCTCGCGCCATCGTCTCGCCGACCCATTGGGCGGCGGCTTCGATGTCGCGGTCAGCAAGGTGGGTGTAGCGCAGCGTCGTCCGCACATTGGTATGCCCCAGCATGCAGGACACCACCGGCACGGGTACGCCGTTCATGACGGCATGGCTCGCCATGGTGTGATGAGATGAAGGTCAGACGAAGGTCCTGAAGGCGCGGGCGACCGTCCTGAGCACCTTGCCTGATGAGGCGCCCACACGAGAGACGGGGAGGCCGGTCTATTGGCGTCCGGGTTCGGGGCCGGGCGACATCATGACCTGCGCCATTGCCTGCCCGACCCGCTCGGCGGCTGCCTCTGTTTCGCGATCCGTCAGGTGAGCGTAGCGCATGGTCATGCTTACACTGGAATGGCCGAGCAGGCGGGAGACTACCGGCAACGGCACGCCGTTCATGACGGCGTGGCTGGCCATCGTGTGCCGGAGGTCATGAAGACGAACGTCCTCTATGCCGGCTTCGCGCCTAATGCGGTACCAGAACCGAAGGTCGGGACAGTGTGGGCGGGCAGGGTCGAGTGGGGAGGGAAACACGAAAGGGCTGCCGCCCTGCGGCTGCCGGTCGAGAATGGCGCGGGCCTGTGTATTGAGCGGAACCGTCCTCGGTCCCGTCTTGCTGTCGGCAAGCGCCAGCATGCCGTCACGAACCTCGGACCAACGGAGATTGACGATCTCACCCCTGCGGCAACCGGTAAGCAGAAGAAGCCGGACGATGTCAGCCGGCTGCTTGTCGCGGCCTCGGGTCTGCCTGTCCAGAACCTCGTGAAGGCGCCCGACTTCATCCCGCGACAGGAACCGCGTAAGCGCAGGGCGCCGGTTGCGTCTCATACCCTTGGCCGGATTGACCTCGACATGGCCGCAAGCGGTAGCGAAGTTCATGATCTGGCGAAGGATGCTAAGGGCGCGGTTGGCGCCGCTTGGCGCGGCCCGGCTGTAGCGGTCGAACCATTGTCTGACATGCACGGGGGCGATGCGGTCGAGCGGCTTCGAGCCGAACGCGGGAAGCAGTTGTCGCGTCAGGTACTGGGACGCGGTTCGCTGGCCCGAGGGTTTGTAGCCGTCGAAATGGGCCTCCTTCCACGGACCCGCGACGAAATTCCGGAACAACGGTACCGCACCCGCCTTCCCGGCTGTCTTCTCAGGCCGCGGGTCGGCCTGCCGCGCGAGAGCTTCCCGGCGGGCTTCGGCGGCGGTTTTCGTGGAGACCGGGCCGAACGAGACGCGTTCCGTGCGCCCGCCGGCGTCGAGCAGCAGGACCCAGCTCCGTCCACCGGTAGGCCGGACCCGGACTCCGAGACCGACCACACGGCTGTCCCAGACGGTATATTCCCGCTTGCGGGGACGGAGGCGGGCGATGGCAGCGTCGGTGAGTTTTATGCGTTCCCTGGCGGCCATGGCTCAACTTCTTCCCAGCACGTCGCCAATCACCTCGGCGGCATCGCGCACCATGGCGTCGGCGGCATGCGTATATTTCAGCGTCGTCTCCGCCCTGCGGTGACCCAGCAGCCTGCCGATGGCGAGGACGGTCTCGCCTCGCCGGAGTGCAAGGCTCGCATGCGCATGTCGCAGATCGTGGAGGCGCAGATCGCGCAGACCTGCTTCCGCACGAACCATGTTCCAGAAGTACGGCAGCCATTCGGCGCTGCGAGGCCTGTCCCTCCGCGTTGCGGGAAAGACCCAGCGGTTCTTCCGCGCGAGGGCATCGAGAATGTTCCGGGCGGGCGCGGACAGCCAGACGGTTCTCGGTCCCGTCTTGCTGTCGCGGAGGAACAGATGGCCTTCCCGGTAATCTGTCCATTGCAGGGTGAGGATTTCTCCCTTGCGGCAGCCGGTGAGCAGAAGAAGCCGGATGACCGCGACCTGCTGCGGCCATCGGGCCTGGTGCGCCGTGAGCCTTGCGGAAAGGCGGCGGATTTCCTCGTCGGAGAGGAACCGCTCGCGCCCCTTGCGGCGGTAGCGCCGGATGCCCCGGCAGGGGTTGGAGCCCTCCGGGCGCAGGCCCATGGCCTCTGCTTCCCTCATGATGACGGACAGCACCGGCATGGACCGGTCCGCCGCTACCGGTGTCGCGCGCTGGCGGGCGAACCAGTGCCGCACCTCCTGCCGGTCGATGTCCGCAATCGGCCGCCCGGCGAAATGCGGCAGAAGCTGTTTGCGAAGATAGCCCCGGTTCACCTTGAGCGTTCCGGCTTTCCAGAGGCGCGCATGGCGCTCAAACACGGTCGCGGCGACCGACTCGAAGAGCGTCTCCTCGGGACGGTGCGGGGTTTCCCCGCCGCGCCGGATCGCGGCAAGCATTTCGGCGGCCGAAGCCCGCGCCTCGTCGATGCTCATGCTCCCGACATCGCCTACGATCTTCCAGACGCGCTCGCCGCGATGCTGGCACTGGATGAAGAACCGCTTCCTGCCTGTGGGCATTACCCGGACGCCGAAGCCCTTGAGTCTGGCATCCCGGACGTCGTAGGGTACCTTGCGAGGTTTGAGCGCCTCGATGCGGGCGGCGGTAAGGGTAGTCTTGGGCATGTCGCTCTCCCGATTCCGGTTGCAGCCAGGGAAGCGATCTGTTCCCCAGTTGCAGTTTTTCGGGAGAAAAAACAGCGCTATATCAAATAGTTAGCACCAAGAGGTGCGTCCATGGTGTTGCGGGAAACGGCCCGGCGCAAGCGGCGGCGGAAACCTTGAGCCTGCGGCGCTGGCGGGGTAAGGGCCTCTTTTGCCGACGGAAAGCAGAGGGGAGGGGGCCATGTTCATCGACGGCGTGTGGTGCGAGGCGGCGGGCGGCGGGCGCTTCCGGGTGACGAACCCGGCAAACGGCGATGTCATCGGCGAGGCGCCGGACGGCGGCGGCGCGGATGCAGCGCGCGCCATCGAGGCGGCCGAGCGCGCCTTTCCCGGCTGGGCGGGCCAGACCGCCTATGAGCGCTCGCGCATCCTCTACCGGGCCTGGGAGATCATGACCGAACGGGCGGAGGACCTCGCCCGCACTATGACGCTCGAACAGGGCAAGCCGCTGCGCGCGGCCCGCAACGAGGTGCGCTACGGCGCGGACTTCCTGCTCTGGTATGCCGAGGAGGCGAAGCGCGTCTATGGCGAGACCATCCCGGCCCCGCGCGGCGACCAGCGCTTCATGGTGCTGCGTCAGCCGGTCGGCGTCGTCGCCGCGGTCACACCCTGGAACTATCCGGTCTCGATGGTGACGCGGAAGGTGGCGCCCGCCATCGCCGCCGGCTGCACCATCGTGCTGAAGCCGGCCGAGGCGACGCCGCTCTCGGCCATCAAGGTGTTCGAGTGCCTGGAGGCGGCGGGCGTGCCGGCAGGCGTCGTCAATCTCGTGACGGCCGGGGACCCCGCCCCCATTGGCGACGTGTTCCTGACCGATCCGAGGGTGCGGAAGATCACCTTCACCGGCTCGACCGACGTCGGCAAGATGATCGCCGCGCGCGCCGCCCCGCAGATGAAGCGCATCTCGCTGGAGCTCGGCGGCCATGCGCCCTTCCTGGTGCTGGAGGACGCGGACCCCGTCCACGCCGCCAAGGGCGCTGCCCTGGTCAAGTTCCTGAACACGGGCCAAGCCTGCATCTGCCCGAACCGCATCTTCGTGCATGAGAACGCGGTCGAGGCCTTCACGGAGGAGTTCGTCTCGCGCGTCGGGCGGATGCGCGCCGGCAACGGGCTGGAGGAGGGCGTGCAGATCGGCCCGCTGGTCGATGAGGCGGCGGTCGAGAAGGTCGAGCGCCAGGTGGCGGACGCCGCCGGACGCGGGGCGGAGGTGCTCTGCGGCGGGCATCGGATGACCGAAGGCGCGCTGGCCAAGGGCACCTTCTATGCGCCGACCGTGCTCTCCGGCGTTGCGCCCGACATGCAGATCTACCGCGAGGAGACCTTCGGGCCGGTCGCGCCGATCATCGCCTTCCGGGACGAGGAGGAGGCGCTCGCCATGGCCAACGACACCCATTACGGCCTCGCCTCCTACGTCTATACCCGCGACATGGCCAAGGGCTTCCGCATGTTCGAGGGCCTGAAGTTCGGCATTGTCGGCATCAACGACATCAACCCGACGGCCGCCGCCGCCCCCTTCGGCGGCTCGAAGGAAAGCGGCCTCGGCCGCGAGGGCGGCCATGAGGGCATCGCCGAATATCTGGAAACCAAGCTCGGCGGCTTCTCGGTCTGAGGGCGGCCGGAGAGCATTGTCGTCCGGCTTACTTCGAGCCATATCCGGCCCCTACTCGTCATGCCCGGACTTGTTCCGGGCATCTCC
>JAPOZD010000207.1:400-4541 GCA_026706245.1 Alphaproteobacteria bacterium | reverse complement strand
GGTCGCTCTGGCATCGGGGCGACCTGACGCGCTTCGAGGGCTCTGCCGGCGCCGGGTCGCGCTACGGAGGCCGCCTGCTTTCGTTCTGGTACGGCGCCGATATGCAGTGGGACAAGCGGTGGCTGGCAGGCGCGGCGCTGGCCCGCAGCAAGGCGGAGGTGGACTACGCCGGCGGCGGCGGAGCTAGTCATCTGAAGACGGTCCTCGACAGCGTGCATCCCTACCTGCTGCGGCGGTTCGAGGATGGCGGAACGGCTTGGATTACACTCGGCGGCGGCCGGGGAACGATCGAGAACGAGACGGCAGGCAGGGACATCGAGACCGCGGATACGGAGCTGGCGACGGCCTCCGCCGGTTTCCGCGCGCGCCTGCCGGCGTTCGGAGGGCTGGAACTGTCCACCTCCGGCGCGGCCGGGTTCGCGCAGCTCGAAGCCGACGGGAACGCGCGAACCGCTATCGGCTCCCTTTCCGCCTCCACAGACCGCCAGAGCCTCGGCGTCGAGGCTGCGCTGGAGGAAGGAGAAGCCGCCTACTACACGTCCCTGTCGCTGCGCCGCAACGGCGGCGACGGCGTGCGCGGCCTGGGCCTCGAATTGTCGGGCGGCGCCGGATCGCCGCTGCCGGCGTCGTCCGGGCGCGTGGATATCCGGTTACAGGGCCTTGTCTGGCATTCCGGTCGCGAGTATCGGGAATTCGGCCTGACGGCCACGGTGCGGCAGCCGGCGGACGCCGGCCGCGGCGGGCCGTCATGGTCGCTGGCCGGGGCATACGGGGCGCCGGCCAGCGGGAGCGGGGAACCCGAACCGCTTTGGTCCCGCGACGCGCCGAAACGCGGCGGTGGCAAGGCGCTGCCTACCCTGGATTTGAAGGCCGGCTGGCGTTTCGTCTCGCGCCGTTCCCTGTTCGAACCGCATGCCGCCCTTGGCCTCACCGGTGCGGGCGCCCGACAGCTTGCGTTCGGAATCGAGATGGGGCCGCTGCCGGGCCCCTTGCTCAGGCTCACAGGAGAGCGCCGCATCCCACGCGCGGGCGCCCCGGAAAACCGCATTACCGCAGCCCTGCAGTTCACATTCTAGGAAACGGCGGTTCAGGCTGTCCTCAGATCCGCGACTCTGGCACCGCTGGCATCGCGCAATCTTGCCGGCTCTATGGCGAACACGGAAAACGGGCTGCCCGCCGCCGCCCAGACCCGCACGAACCGGAAGAGGCCCCTGTCCATGAAAAGGGCGACGGGCTCCGCATGGCCGAGAGGAGGCACGCCGCCGATCACGAATCCGGTCGCGGCGCGCACGAACCCAGCATCCGCCCGGCCGACCTCCGCGCCGACGGCCGCCGACAGCCTGGCCGTGTCGAGCCGGTCGTCGCCGCTCATGACCGCGACCACGGCGCGGTCCCCGGCGCGGAAGACCAGCGACTTCGCGATCTCGCCCACCGCGCAGCCGACCGCCTTTGCCGCCTCTTCGGCCGTCCGGGTCGAGTCGGGCAGGGTCAGGACCTCGCAATCGAGCGAGAGCGCCTCCAGGGCGGCTTTCACACGGTCCGGGCCTCGCAGTTTCGCCATTTCGACGGCCTCAACGCGCTCAGGCGGGCCTGCCGAAGGTGGCGATCCGGTCTATGCGGCAGACGAACAGCACCCGCTTCTCGTCGATCTCGGGGTCGCGCAGTCCGTAGGGCGGCTCGGCACCGGTATATTTCGACCAGATTTTGTCGAGCTGCCGCGTGACGCGCTCGCCGCCCTCTTCCCATTCCCGCAGCTCTTCTTCCACCGTGCAGCGGATCTGCACCCAGTGATAGGGATTATCGGGGTTGACGATGAGCACCGTCATTTCGGGATTGGTGCGTATCCAGCCGCATTTGGAGCGGTGGGACGCGGTGTTCACCAAGATTTTGTCGCCCTCGTAGTCGAACCACATCGGCGTGAGCCCGATGCGGCCGTCCGGCGTCATCACGCCGAGCGAGACCGTGATCGGCCGGTCGAGCAGGTCCCTGTGGACGGGGTCGAGATCGTCGAGGCTGCTTGCCTTGCGCCGCTCGCCAACAGCGAACTGGCCCGCCTGCAGCCCGTCCGCGACATCCCTGAATTTCGTGATCGTGAACCCGTCCGCCATGCCCTCTCTCCTGTCCGGCCGTTCATTAGCCCGGCAGTCTGGACGGCGCGCGGGCGGACGGCAAGCCGGGCGGGGCGCTTCCGCGTCAGCCCGCCCGGAAACGCGGCATCACCTCCGCCGACAGGCGCTCCATCAGCCGGTCGGGCCGGGTCCAGGTCGCTTCGTCACGCCACCAGATCGCGTCTATGTCGAGCGCCGCCAGCGCCCGCGCGCGTTCGGCAACCTCGTCGGCGGAGCCGAGCGCGACGCAGGCTTCCACCGCGGCGTCGGGCACATAGGCGGTCACCCGCTTCGCCTCGTCCCAGTCCACTGCATGGCCGAGGTCCGGATAGGGCTCCGCATAGTCCGCCGGCCGGGCCGGTATCTCGATGCCGGGAAAGAAGACATCCGCATGGCGATGCCGGCAGAGGCCCGCCGCGCAGGGGCGCATATGGTCGATGGCGCGCGCGCGGTCGTCGTCGATGCAGGCCGTGACCACGACGATGCGCCGGACGTCTTCTCTCGACCGGCCCGCAGCCGCCATGCCGGCGTCGATCCGCTCCAGCGCCCAGGCGACGGCTTCCGGCGCCGCGCCGACATGGATGAGCACGCCGTCCGCGATCTCGCCCGCAAGCGCCAGCATCCGGGGGCCGGTCGCGGCGAGCAGGATGGGCACATGGCCGTAAGCCGGGTCGAGCACCGTCTCCGACCCGCCCGGATCTGTCGGCCGGCCGCCGAGCAGGCCGCGCCAGAGCGTCGTCGCCTCGCGCATGCCGGCCAGGGTCGCGGCTTTGCGCCCGATGATGTAGGCGGAGCTGAAGCCCGTGCCCGCGACGAGGTCCGCCCGGCCGCCGGAGGCATCGTCGAGCGTTGCGATGGCGCTTGCCGTGGTGAGCGGATGGCGGGTCAACGGGTTGGTGACGCCGGGGCCGAGCCGCAGGCGCGCCGTCCGCTCCGCCGCCGCGCCGAGATGCATATAGACATCCCGCCAGCGCCCGGCGAGCAGCGGTGTATCGGGCACCCACATGAAGTCGAAGCCGGCGGCCTCGACACGGGCGGCATAGGCGGCGGTGTCCCGGGGCGCGCCGACCGTGGGCACGCGAAGGCCGAATTGCAGCGTCACGGATTTGCTCCCCCCTCTGCGGCCGTGAAAATCCCGGGGCGGCGTTCTTGACCCGGAAGGCCCGGCGGGCGAACACTCCGCCGGATTCCCGCCACGGCTTCAGGATGCACGCCATGACCGCGACCGGCAACAGGCTCGAATGGCACGAAACGGAGCGGCATGACAGCGCCTCGGTGTGCGAATTCACCATCCATACGGGGGCCCGGCCGGTGACGGGAGTGCTCTGGTCCGGCGACGGCTCGAAGCCCGGCGCGCCGCTCGTCTGCTACGGCCACGGCGCCTCCGGCGACCGGCACCAGCGCCCGATTCCCGATATCGCCGCCGGGCTCTGCCGCGAGCAAGGCTATTTCGGGCTCTCCCTCGACGGGCCGGTCCACGGCCGCCGCCAGACCGGCCCCGGCGGGCGCGCCTCCTTCTGGCCGGAATGGCAGCGAGAGGGCACGGCCGACGACATGGTGCGGGACTGGCGGCTTGCGCTGGAGGCGGTCTCCGGGCTGGAAGAGGTCGGCGCGGGCCCCGTCGGCTATTGGGGCCTGTCGATGGGCACCATCTACGGCGTGCCCTTCGTTGCGGCCGAGCCGCGCATCTCGGTCGCGGTGCTGGGGCTGATGGGTCTTGTCTCCGAGCCCGCGCACTACAAGCCGGTCATCGAGGCGGCGGCCCGCGCGATCGCCTGCCCCGTGCTGTTCATCTGGCAACTCGAGGACGAGCTCTTCACCCGCGAGCAGTGCCTCGCCCTGTTCGACGCGCTCGGCTCCGCCGACAAACGCCTCCACGCCAATCCCGGCCTGCATCCGGCCGTGCCGCCCGAGGAGCTGGAATTCTGCCAGGCCTTCCTCACCCGCTATCTCAGCGGCGCGCCGCTCAGCCGCGACCCCGTCTTCCGGGTCAGCGAATAGGCCGCGGCGGCCGGGGCGGCATTGGCAAAGGG
>JAPOZD010000207.1:0-390 GCA_026706245.1 Alphaproteobacteria bacterium | reverse complement strand
CATATCGTGGCGGTGCTGGGGCTGACTGGCCTGGTCTCCGAGCCGGCCCACTACAAGCCGGTCATCGAGGCGGCGGCCGGGGCGGCATTGGCAAAGGGTCCGCTGGCGGACTAGGATTCCTTGAGCGACGAAGAGCCGGAAGGCCGGGGGCAAGCGCGATGGTTGACAACGACACGCTCGGGCGCGAGGCGCTGCGGATGCACGCCGCCGGGCGGCCCGGCAAGGTTGAGGTGACGCCGACCAAGCCGCTCACCACCCAGTACCAGCTCTCGCTCGCTTATTCGCCGGGCGTGGCCGCGCCCTGCCTCGAGATCGAGAAGGACCCCGGCCTCGCCTACGACTACACCGCCAAGGGCAACATGGTGGCGGTGATCTCGAACGGCACAGCCG
>JAPOZD010000177.1:2102-4565 GCA_026706245.1 Alphaproteobacteria bacterium | reverse complement strand
CGCCGGGCCCGTAGGACGAGGAGCGGCCTTCCGTGTCGATCCTGATCTCCCCCTCCCGAAGGCATCTGATTCCCGGGCCCCGATGGGTGTGAAGCAGTGCCGTTCCGCCCGGCGGGAAGGCGACGCTGTCGAGCCGGAACAGCAACTCATCGGCGATTGCAGCCGGGTCGATCCGGCCGGCGAGACGAAGGCTCGTCCGATGGCGGTAAGCGGCGGTATCGGCATCGGAGGCCGCGACCTCCCAGCGCCAGACCGCAGCGCCGCCGCTGCCGGCGCACAGCCGCACCGACTCCGCCAGGACAACGCCGCCGTCGGCCGGGACCTCCTCCCCGTTCACCGTGACGCTGCCGGCCGGGACATAGAGCGCCCTCGGCGCGGGATCGTCGAGCCGGACCTCCTCGCCGCCGAACAGCACATCTTCGAACAGCCGGATTTCATACGGCATGCCCGGCGGCCTCACTCCTCCAGCTTCCGGAGCGCGATGGGATCGAAGGGGGCGGTGAAGCGGCCGGTGGGGCGGATGTAGTCGTAGGGCTCGCGCTTCAGCCACCGGCCGCGCCCCGGCTCGGCCGTCACCTCGCCATCGTTCCAGATCACCTCGCCGCGCGAAAGCGTCATCACAGGCCAGCCCGTCACCGACATGCCTTCATAGGGCGTGTAGTCGGTCTGCGTGTGCAGGTCGTCGCTGCGGATGGTGACCTCCCGCTCGGCGTCCCAGATCGCAATGTCGGCATCGGAGCCGACGGCGATGGTGCCCTTTTTCGGATAGAGGCCGAACAGCCGCGCCGGGTTGGCGGAGGTCAGCGCCACGAATTCGCACGGGCCTATCCTGCCGGCAGCGACGCCTTCCGAAAATACGAGCGGCAGGCGCGTCTCCAGCCCCGGTATGCCGTTCGGGATTTCGCTGAAGCGCGCATTGGCGCCGTGCAGCGCCTTGCCTCTCGGGTCGTCGAAGCTGTAGGGCGCATGGTCGGAACTCACGATGCCGAGCGTGCCGTCGATGAGCGCACGCCAGATCGCCTCGTGGTGTTCTTCCGTGCGCGGCGCGGGCGAGCAGATGAACTTGGCGCCCTCGAAGCCGTCCCGGTCCATGTCATCGGCGGTGAGCGTCAGATATTGCGGGCAGGTCTCCCCGAACACCTTGATGCCGCGCGCCTGCGCCCGGCGGATTTCTTCGGCCGCCTCCGCGCAGGTGACATGGAAGACCTGGATCGGCAGGTCCAGCAATTCGGCGAGCGCGATCACCCGATGCACGGCCTCGCGCTCGACGACCGGCGGCTTCGACCAGGCGTGGTAGCGCGGCGAGGTCAGCCCCGCTTCCAGCAGCCGGTCCGTCATCCACATGATGGCGTCGTGGTTCTCGGCATGGACGCAGACGAACGCCCCGTGCTTCTTCGCGCAGGCGAACACCTTCAGCAGCTGCGCATCGTCCATCCGGTTCGACGGATAGGTCATGAAGACCTTGATCGAGCGGTGGCCCTCCGCGATCAGCTCCGGCAGCTCCTCCTCGATCACCGCGTCGGAGGGATCGTTGACAATGATGTGGAAGCAGTAGTCGATGACCGACTTGCGCGCGAGCGCGGCATAGCCGTCCATCGCCTCCCTCACGCCCCGGCCCCGGACCTGCGGCGAAAAGCTGATGGTGGTGGTCGTGCCGCCGCAGGCGGCCGAGATCGAGCCGCTGGTGAAGGTGTCGGCATTGGTGCCGCCGGTGGAGCCGGGCTGCTCGATATGGCAGTGGCTGTCCACCCCGCCCGGCATGACCAGCCGCCCGCCGGCGTCGATCTCATGCGCGCCCTCATCCAGGTTCTCGCCGAGCGCCGCGACGCGCCCTCCGGCGATGCCGATATCGGCCCGGACCATGTCGGACGCCGTGACCACCGTGCCGCCGCGAATGACCGTGTCATATGCCGCCATGTGCGCGTCTCCCGCTTTCAGCTTGCTCCAAGAATAACCGAACGCGCGCGCAGGGCTTCGCCTGAATCGACGAAAAGCGTCTCGCCCGTGACCGAGGGCGTTTCGATGAGATAGGCGAGCGCGGCGGCGACTTCTTCCGGACGGACCGCCCGCCGGAGCGGCAGTCTTGCGCCCAGCGCCTCCAGCCGTCCGGGCTTCATGCCGGCGCTCTCATAGACGATGCCGGGCGCAATCGCCGCGATCCGGAGCCGGGGGGCGAGTTCCGCCGCGAGCGTGCGCACCGCCCCTTCCAGCGCGATCTTGCTGAGCGTGTAGGAGAGGTAGCCCGCCCCCGGATGGCGGATCTTCTGGTCCACGACATTGACCGCGAGCCCCGTCCCGTCCTGCCCGAGCACCGCGGCGAAGGCCTGGATCGCGAGCAGCGGCGCGCGCAGGTTGGTCGCCATATGGGCGTCGAAGGAGGCGGCGTCGAGCGTGTCGATGCGGTCCGGCCCCAGGAGCCGGCTGAGGATGTTGCCCGCCGCGACCAGCGCGGCGGCCACGGCC
>JAPOZD010000177.1:0-2092 GCA_026706245.1 Alphaproteobacteria bacterium | reverse complement strand
AGCGCGGGGCCTGGTGGACCAGCACCGAAAGCCCGCCGAGCCGCTCATGCGCCTCCCCGACGATCCGCGCCGGCACGGAGGGGTCGTCCAGGTCGCCCTGCAGGACCACCGCATCGAGACCCGCCGGCGGCTCGGTCATGCGCGTGTGGACGGCGACCCGGTGCCCCGCCGCCAGCATCGCGCGGGCAAGCGCCAGCCCCAGGCGCCGCGCGCCGCCGGTAATCAGAATGCGTTCCGCCATGCCCTTGCCCCGGCCGGTCGAACCCGGCCCATCTTAACCTCTTGCCCACGCCCGTGCTCCGGGCCGCAGAATCGTTGCGACCAACCGTCCCGCCGTCTTCTACCCGGCCCTGCAATGCTCTATATCGGCTTTCCTTTGGGCGGCGCCCATCCGGCTCGAGAGGCTGCGGCTCTTTGCCAACGAAACCTGCGGAGGTGACATATCGTGTCTGCGTTGCCACCCAAGCAGGGACTCTACGACCCCCGCAACGAGCATGACAGCTGCGGCGTCGGCTTCGTCGTCGATATAAAGAACCGCAAGTCCCACCGCATCATCCAGCAGGGCCTTGAGATCCTGCTGAACCTGGACCACCGGGGCGCGGTCGGCGCGGACCCGCTGGCCGGGGACGGCTCCGGCATATTGCTGCAAAAGCCCGACGGGCTCTTCCGCGCGGTCGCGCCGGAGGCCGGCATCGACCTGCCGGACGAGCCGGACTATGCGGCGGGCTCCGTCTTCCTGCCGCGGGCCGAAGAGCCGCGCGCCGTCTATGAGGCGCTGGTCGAGCGCATCATTCGCGAGGAAGGCCAGCAGGTCGCCGGCTGGCGGACGGTGCCGGTCGCGAGCGAAATCCTGGGCCCCACGGTCTCCGCCACGGAGCCGGTCGTGCGCCAGATCTTCGTCGTGCGCGGCGGCGGCATCGAGGCGGGCGACGCCTTCGAGCGCAAGCTCTTCGTCATCCGCAAGCGGATCGAGAACGAGGCCGCCGCCGAGGACGCGCCCGGCCTCGACGATTTCTACATCGCTTCGCTCTCCTTCCGGACCATCGTCTACAAGGGCATGCTGCTCGCGCCGCAATTGGCCGACTACTATCTCGACCTCCAGGACGAGCGGATCGAATCCGCCCTGGCGCTCGTCCACCAGCGGTTCTCGACCAACACCTTCCCCTCCTGGCGGCTGGCGCATCCCTACCGGATGATCTGCCACAATGGCGAGACCGTCTTCACCGGCGTCCTTTCCGCCGCCGAGTGCGCCGAACTCGAGGCCGAGTTCGCCGAGGTCCTGGATAACGCCCCGGTGACGGAGACCGGCGACCTGGACCGGCACGGGAAACCGGTGCGCTTCCCGGGCTACTACACGCTGGGCAACATCCGCGACAGTCGCATCAAGCAGCCGGAGGATGCCGGGGATGAGCAGGCGGCCCCCGTGCACCTCGTCTCGCACCCGCTGATGATGATGGACTCCGCACTCCGGGCCTACGCGCACCCCGACATCCTGCGCATGGTGGCGAGCGTGAACGGCCCCGACTTCGTGCCGTTCCACGAGAGCATCTTCAACAAGGACCCGGGCGAAGGCGCACCCACGCCGTGGCACCAGGACGGCCGCACCCACTGGACCGAGGACGGCGTGGCCCTCGAACAACCCGACGGCTCGGGCAAGACCCACGGCTTCAACCTGTCCGTGGCGTGGTCGAAGTGCACGCCCGAGAACGGGCTCTGGGTCGTGCCGGGCAGCCACCGCCGCTGGCGGCTGGCCAACGACGGCAGCTTCCCGCCGATCACCGACCGGCTCGCCGACGCCGTGCCGATGATGCTCGAGCCCGGCGACGTCGGCATGGTGAACCGCAGCTCGCTGCACGGGTCGTTCCCCAACCGGACCACCATCCGCCGCAACACGATGGTGATGGGGTTTCACAAGCGGGACTCCGCGATCGGGGCGGAGACGACGAACGTGCACGCCTTCAAGAAGCCCGGGAGCACCAAGGCGATCACGTATTCCGAGGATTACGTCCTGCGCCGCGCGCGCATGAGTCCGCTCGCCATCGACGCGCGGCGCCAGCGGTACCCGGACGAGACGCCGTACGACTACCGCGGC
>JAPOZD010000074.1 GCA_026706245.1 Alphaproteobacteria bacterium | reverse complement strand
TTGCCGGCAGCGCAGCCGTTGGAATCGGCGATCAGGTCCGCGGGGCCGCGCTGTTCGGCCGCCATGCTGTAGAGCATTGATGTCGGCAGATAGCGATGGCGCTGCTGCGTTAGCGACCACACCGGCGTCCAGTCGATTTCCGCCTCGGGGTCGAGACGCGGTGGTACGACGTTGTAGGGGTGTCCTTCCGCATTGATGCTGTCCGCATTGTCCAGCTGACTGTCGCTGAACAGCTGCACTGCATTCGGATGGATTGCCTCGTCTTCCATGGCGAAGTCGATGAAGCGCCTGCGGCGGCGGATCTCGTCTCCGGCGCAGGCGCCCGAATAGCGCTCAATCGCCTCGCAGAGGGCGCTGACCTCGGACTGGTCCCTTGTGCTGCCCTTGCCGGCGCTCTTGCTGCGCAGGCTTCGCCGCAGCGAACCCAGGCTCCGGCTTCTCATGCCGAGGTTGCCGCCGGCCCAATAGACATGCAGCCAAGGGTCGGTCTCGTCGGTCGTGCGCCTGAGCCAGGTCACGACCCCGCTCACCGGGCTGACAAGGTGGCGGTATTTCGCCAGGGTCGCTTCCGGGGCCACGCTGCGCGCCCCGCCGCTGTTGCGATGGGTCTTGGGACTTGCCTGCAGGGACAGCGGAACCGGCGGCCGGTCCGGGCGGTGCAGCGCTTCCTCGCCGCAGGCAGGACATTGCGGCCGGCGCATGACGCGGTGCTGCGAGCTTGCGAATGCGCCGGTATTCATCGCGACCGCGTGGTCGTGAAGCGGGGCCGCCTCGTCCAGGACCAGCCATTTGACGATCTCGGCCGCGATCAGCCCGTACAGTCCTTCCAGAACTCCGGGCTCGGTGGCGAACGGCCTGAACGCGGCCTGTTCGCCGGCAACATTGCGCAGGAAGTTGTGGACTTCCTCATGGCCGCGCAGGCGCTGGGCCAGGCAGGCCCAGCAGGGTCCCCGCCGGTCCGCGCGAAAGACGGGGCCGAACAGCGCCTCCATCCCTCGGGGCCGCAGCAGCATCCACGCCGCTCCCGCCTCGAGCTGGCGCCGGTTCACGTCTTCAAGGCGGGCTTCGAGATAATCGTCGCAGACGATGACGGTGAGTCCGGGCCCATCAGCCCCGACACCTGCGCCGGCCTCTTCCAGACGCCGGATGAGCCGGCCGTCGTCTCCTTCCACCGCGATGCGCGAGGCCGCCAGCCGTTGCTCGACCCAGCGGGGCGAGGCGCCGAGCGACGACCACCAGGCCGCCCGGCACCGGTCCATGCCATGATCGCCGGAGACGACATAGCCCCTGGCGGAAAGCGAGCTGACCGCCGCGCCAATGTCGGCGGCGGCGTGGACGCCCTCGAGGGCGGCGGCGATTTCGTCCTGCGGGCGCCGGCCGTCGAGCAGCGGCAGCAGATCGCAATAGAGCCTGCCATGCAGCAGGGTATTGAACGACTCGGAAACCAGAAGCGCCTGCTGTTCCCCGATTTCGTGGACCTGCAGGTGGGGGGCAAGCGCGGGAAGCCTGACGGCGCCCCGGTCCGCAGGAGTCGTTCTGGTTAATATCCCCTGCCGGGGCCTCCTGTCCGTCTGCGCTGGCATCCAGGATTTCCGTTCCGGACCGGCCGGCGCCTTCATGCACGCGAATGAAGCGTATCGATCGCGGCGGCAGCGCCGGATGCGGTTTCGGCCACAGCCGCGGTCAGCGCCTCGAAATCCTCGTGCCCGCAGGCGCTGGCGAGGAGGGACCTGACCTTCTGCCCCGCCGACGCTGCGTCGAATCCGTCTTCGCCGACAAGGCATATGACGCCCTGCAAATCCCGCCAGAGGGCCGCGGCCTGCGCCAGCGTCTCGGCGCCGGCGGCGTCGAACACCGCTGCCGCACTCGGGGCCGGATCGTCGAGCCCGGCCCCGGCCTGCGTCAGCTGCAGCACCCGCGCGGCCCTCTCGACATCGTCCAGCCCGCCGCGCATCCGGGCATATGCGGTGGGGCCCGTTTCGTCGGGACGGCCCGCCGGCTCTCGCAATCCGGCGACCAGAGCCTCGTTCGAGCCGCATTCGGCCAGCAGCCGGCGCTGCGCCTCGGCGAAGCGGCGGCCGTTTTCTCCGTCGCCGCACTCGAAGATGCAGCGCGCCCTGGTGAGAACGGGAATTTCGCCGGCGGCGGGCCCCCCGTAGCGCGCCGCCAGTTCGGAAAGCGGCAGCGCGTGGAGGGAGTCGAAGCCGGGCGGAACCGGGGAGAACAGCAGGCTGTCCTTCGCCAGCTCGGTCACGGCCTTCCGGAAACCCCGGCACAGGCGTTCGTTTTCGCCGAACTTCCAACTGTCATTGACGAACAGCATGTCGATTGCGGCGCCGGGATACACGTCCCGGCTGGCGAGGTCGCCCAGGAAAACAGCAGCGACCCCGCCTGCGCGCAGCGGTCCGGACCGCTCGACAAAGTCCGCGGCCACAGCTGCCAGCACGGTCGAGACCGACGCTTCGGCCAGATTGGACAGCGCCGTCTTCGCCTCGCCCGCAGACAGGTTTCCGCGCACGACATGCATGCCGATCTGGAACGCCTTGTCGTTCGACCAGTTCCGCACGATCTCCGCCGATTCCCCTGCATCGGCCACCGGCAATTCGGCGATCAGCTCCTTCATCTCCTGGACACCCATCTCGCGCGTCCAGTAGAGCCTCGTGAGCCCGCGCCGCGCGATCGTCTCGTATTGCTCGTCGGGCCCGAATCCCTTCGGCAGGTCGAGATCGGTGAACTCCCGGTCCTGCAGGTTGTCGAGAAGCTCGGAGTGGCGCTCGATCCATGCGGCGAGCCGCGGGGCGGCGGCGAAGATTTCGACTATCGCATCGAAGGCGTCCGGCCGCGCCGCGGAAACCGCGCTGTCATAGGCGCTCCAGTCCTCGATGTCGGGATAGAAATGCAGGCGCCATTCATCCACCAGAGGGTCCATCTTCGCGAACCAGCGCTTCGGCCGCAGCACCAGGTTCATCATGTCGCCATAGGTTCCCGGCAGTTCCGGCGATTCATCGGACCCGCGAACCTGCAACAGCGGATAGTGCCGCGCGGCCATGGCGTGATGGTCCGCGTGGCGCTGCATGTTGAAGAACATCCAGTTGCTGAACTTCCAGTCGGCGCTCCAGGAATGGCGCGGCATCGCCTTTTCCCAGCGGCCGTTCGGCAGCCGGACCCGGCGCAGGCCGTAATGCTGGAAATAATTGCTGATCTTCATGGAAAAGACGCAGCACAGGCCGAGAAAGGCGAAGACCGGCACCGCCCAGAGTCCGCCCATCCAGAACACGACTCCATACCAGAACCCGACAGTTATGCCGTAACGCCAGAACGGGTTGCTGTAGTGCCACATGGAAAGCTGGCGCCGGGCCAGCCGTTCGCGCACGACTTTCCAGGAATTGGTGAGATTGCTTACAATTTCCTTGGGGAAATATTTCCAGAAACTTTCGCCCTTCGGCGCGGACCCCACGTCATGCGGTGTTCCCACCATGGCATGATGTATATAGACATGCTCCGTTGCATATTGCGGATAGGACGCCGAGGAAAGCAGGAATTCTCCAAGCCGGCGTTCCCAGACGGCGCGCCGGTGAACCAGTTCGTGTCCGACCACGAATACCGCCTGCGCTTCCATGGTCAAGATGATCGCCAGCAGCACGCTTTCCCAGATTGCCAACTGATTTGCGACAAGGATTTGCCACATGCCAAAAATGAGAATCGGCGGCCAAAGAACCGCCCAGATCCAGACAGGAAGATTATGCCATAACAGGCGGCGTTCCGATGTTCTTGCCGGATCCATACTGCGGCCGTCGCGGCCCAGAACCCGGTCCAGCGGTCCTGCGACGCTCATGAACAGAAATGCGGGCAACAACCACCAGCCGCCATGGATCGCGGCCAAAAAAATCAACGGGAAAATACCCAGTGGCAGATAATGCGGAAGGGCGTTAAGAATCGACGGTTCGATCTGCCGTGCCACGCCAGCTCCGTCGGGGCTCGAGCTGACATTTGCGGAAGCATCTTGCGGCATGGCGTTTCCCTGGTGGATCAGGGCTCCCTTGCATACCGGTTTACATTACCATCGGGCACGGCAACTCGCAAATGCCTCAGGTCCTCAAGACTTTGAGTAGGCAGTCCAGAGCCTCGATGCAAAACGCGGAGGTCACGGCTTCGGAGCCATGTCCGATCTGCCCTACGGTCCCCCACTTCAGCGACTGGTCTCCGAACGCCAGGAGTTCCTCCCAGCTGCCATCGTCCCGCTGCGAATTTACGAATCTCTTCAGTTGGCGTTTTTCGTCTATATTTTCAAGCTTTCCAATATTGTAAAGCGCCGATACTGCCTGCGCCGCCTGGAGAACATTGACAAACCCTCCCTTTTCGTCGCGCAAACCCAGAATGCGTTCAGCAAGAACCGGGCTTAGTTTATCGAGGGCCGGCCGCGTGCGGACCACCGCACGCGCGGCTGCATAGTAGATCGACACCTCGTCGGGATACCATTTGGACGAATCCCGGGCCCGGTCCTCGGTAATCAAGCTTTCCAGCCATCGTTGAGCGCCCCTTGTTTCAGGGCGGTCACCGAGATAGGCGATGACATTCGCATTGACGACGGGGTCGGCTTCGAG
>JAPOZD010000112.1 GCA_026706245.1 Alphaproteobacteria bacterium | reverse complement strand
GGTCCGCGAAAGCTCCGCTGCTTCAGGGCGGGTGTCGGGGATGCGCCCCTGGCCTTGGCCTCGGGCATCACGCCCGAGAACGCCCGGAATTACGCCGAGGCCGACGCCTTCCTGGTGGCGACCGGAATCAACCGGTCGGGCGACTTCTACAATATCGACCCCGCCCGACTGGCGCGTCTGATGCGGATTACCCGGGAGATCGGCAGCTATGGATAAAGGCCCCCGCGACGACCGCTGGTATCTACGGCTGATGGCGCCGAACACCAAGGGCGGCAGGTTCGCCTGGCTGGACCCCACGTCCATCTACATCAACGGAGCCGCGTTTCACGACCTGCTGGACGACCTGCACGCCGATCTGGAGGGCATCGAGGTCGATGTCGTTGCGGGCCTCGACGCCATGGGCTTCGTTCTGGGAGCGGCTCTGGCGGCGAGGCTGGGCGTCGGGTTCCTGCCGATCCGCAAGGCCGGCAAGCTCTGCGTCGATACGGACAAGGTGGCGTTCACGAACTATTCAGGCCGGGTCCAGCATATGGAGGTGCGCCTGCCGGCCTTCGCTCCGGGGACGCGGGTCCTGCTGGTCGACCAATGGATCGAGACCGGCGGAACGATGGAAGGCGCCATCGCCCTCGTCGAACGCCAGCAGGGCCGCGTCGCCGGTCTGGTCGCCATCGCCATCGAGAGCACGGAGCGCACCGCGGCATTCCGCAAGAAGTATCCTTGCGTCTCCGCCGTTCTGCGCGGCACGCATTGGCAACGGGAGTGCGATGCCCAGATGCTGTCGAGTTTCGCCGATTACCGGCCGAAAGATGCCTTTCCCGCGCTCGCAGGCGGCGCCCGCCGCTCCACTTGACCGGCCCGCCGGCGCGCCGCCCCTTTCCCCGCCCTCAGATGTCGGCGTATTGCGAGACTTCGCCGCCGCCGCCCGGATGGGTGACGGCGCCCTTGCGCGCGGAGCCGACGGTCTGGGCGTATTTCCAGATCGAGCCCGATCCGAACTCGGGCGCCGGGGATACGCGGCTCTTCGCGCGCTCCGCCATCTCGTCCTCGGAGAGGTCCACGTCGAGCGTGCCCGCCACGGCGTCGATGCGGATGATGTCGCCGTCGCGCAGGAGGCCGATGGGGCCGCCCTCGGCCGCCTCGGGCCCGACATGGCCGATGCAGAAGCCGCGCGTCGCGCCGGAGAAGCGCCCGTCCGTGACCAGCGCCACCGACTCGCCGAGGCCGCGCCCGTAGATCGCGGAGGTCGTCGCCAGCATCTCGCGCATGCCGGGCCCGCCCTTGGGACCTTCATAGCGGATGACGATGACATCGCCCGCCTGGACGCGCCCGTCGATCACGGCGTCGAAGGCCTCTTCCTCGCGGTCGAAGCAGCGCGCCGGGCCCTCGAACTTCAGCACGTCCATGCCCGCGACCTTCACGATCGCGCCGTCCGGGGCGAGGCTGCCCTGGAGGCCGACCACGCCGCCCGTTTCGCTGAGCGGCGTCTTCACCGGATAGACGACCTTCTGGTCGGTCGGGAAGCGGATGTCCTCGAGGTTTTCGGCCATCGTCTTGCCGGTGACCGTGATGCAGTCGCCGTGCAGAAGGCCGTTGTCGAGCAGTTCCTTCAGGAGGATCGGGATGCCTCCGGCGTCATACATGTCCTTGGCGACATACTGCCCGCCGGGCTGCAGGTCGCAGATATAGGGCGTCGTGCGGAAGATCTCGGCGATCTCCAGCAGGTCGAAATCGATGCCCGCCTCATGCGCGATGGCCGGCAGGTGCAGGCCGGCATTGGTGGACCCGCCGGAGGCTGCAACCACGCGGGCGGCGTTTTCCAGCGACTTGCGGGTGACGATGTCGCGCGGGCGCAGCCCGGTCTCGATCAGGTTCATCACCTGCCTGCCGGCTTCCTCGCAATAGGCGTCGCGCGAAAGGTAGGGAGCGGGCGCAGAGCAGGAATGCGGCAGCGCAAGCCCGATCGCCTCGGCAACGGTCGCCATGGTGTTGGCCGTGAACTGCCCGCCGCAGGCCCCGCCCGAGGGGCAGGCGCACTCCTCCAGCTCCTTGAGGTCGGAGTCCGAGAACTCCCCGGACGCATGCTTACCCACGCCCTCGAAGACATTCTGGATGGTGACGTTCTGGCCGCGGAAATTGCCGGGCAGGATCGCGCCCCCATAGAGGAAGATCGACGGCACGTTGAGGCGCACCTGCGCCATCATCATGCCGGGCAGCGACTTGTCGCAGCCGGCAAGCCCGACCAGCGCGTCGTAGCAATGGCCGCGCATGGTGAGCTCGACGGAGTCCGCGATCACCTCGCGCGAGACCAGCGAGGCCTTCATGCCCTGGTGGCCCATGGCGATGCCGTCGGTGACGGTGATCGTCGTGAACTCGCGCGGCGTGCCGTCGGCGGCCTTGACGCCGGCCTTCACCGCCTGCGCCTGGCGGGAGAGGGTGATGTTGCAGGGCGCGGCCTCGTTCCAGCAGGTCGCGACGCCGACGAGCGGGGCGTGGATCTCCTCCTCCGTCATGCCCATGGCGTAGTAGAAGGAGCGGTGCGGCGCCTTGGACGGCCCTTCGGTAACGTGCCGGCTCGGCAGCCTGGACTTGTCGAAGCGTGACCCTTCGTCGAGTGGCATGGGACAGGCGTCTCCCGATGTTGCGGTGCTGTGGAGAAAGGTTGGCCGCACTTTAGACCGGGCCGCGATGAGGCGGAAGGCGCTTGGGGCCGGGTATGCCTGTTCCGGAGCGAAGGCTATATTCGTTTCACGGCCCTGCGGCGCGGTGGAGAGGAGATCATGCACGACCACGACCATGAGCCCGGCGCGCTCGAATTCCGGGTGCAGGCGCTGGAATCGCTGCTGGCGGAGCGGGGCTATGTCGATCCGGAGGCGATGGACCGGCTGATCGAGACCTATGAGCACGAAGTCGGGCCGCATAACGGGGCGCAGGTGGTGGCGCGCGCCTGGACCGACCCGGCCTACAAGGCGCGCCTGCTTTCCGACGGCTCTGCCGCCATCGCCGAACTCGGCTTCACCGGCCGGCAGGGCGAGCACATGGTCGTCGTCGAGAACACGCCGGAAGTCCACAATCTCGTCGTCTGCACGCTCTGCTCCTGCTACCCGTGGCCGGTGCTGGGGCTGCCGCCGGTCTGGTACAAGGCGCCGCCCTACCGCGCCCGCGCCGTGATCGAGCCGCGCGCCGTGCTGGCGGAATTCGGCATGGAGGTGGGCGATGATGTCGAGGTCAGGGTCTGGGATTCGACCGCCGAAATCCGCTATCTCGTGCTGCCCGAGCAACCCGCCGGCACGGAGGGCTGGGACGCGGCGGCGCTGGCCGGACTGGTCACGCGCGACGCCATGATCGGCACCGGCCTGGCGGCAGCCCCGTGAACGGCGCGCACGACCTGGGCGGCATGCACGGCTTCGGCCCGGTCGGGCCGGAGGCGGACGAGCCTGTCTTCCATGCGGAGTGGGAGCGGCGCGCCTTCGCGCTCACGCTCGCCATGGGCTTCACCGGGCAATGGAACCTCGACAAATCCCGCCATGCGCGCGAGACCATGCCGCCCGCCGAATATCTGGCGACCTCCTATTACGAGCACTGGTTGTTCGGGCTCGAGGCGCTGATGGCGGAACGCGGCCTGCTGGAAGGCGCGCCGGCGAAGCTCCGGCGGCTGGATGCGGGGAATGTTGAGAAGGCGCTGAAGACCGGCGGCCCGACGGAGCGCGAGACCGAATCCGCCCCGGCCTTCGCGCCCGGCGACAGGGTGCGCGCGCTGAACATCCACCCTGTCGGCCACACCCGCCTGCCGCGCTATTGCCGCGGCCGTACCGGCATGGTCGAGCGGCTCTGGGGCGCGCATGTCTATCCCGACTCCCACGCCGCCACCGGCGACCAGGACCCGCGCCACCTCTACAGCGTTCGATTTGCGGCGCGTGAACTGTGGGGACCGTCGGCATCGGCGTCAGACACGGTCATGATCGACCTCTGGGAACCTTATCTGGAGCGGGCGTGACGCCGGAAGCGCCGTTCGAGGAGCCCTGGCAGGCGCGGGCCTTCGCCATGACGGTGCGCCTGCACGAGGCGGGGCATTTCACCTGGCCCGCCTGGTCGGAACATCTGGGCCGCGCGCTTCGCGCCGAACCGGAACGGCCCTATTGGGAAAGCTGGCTCGCGGCGCTGGAGGAGTTGACGGCGGGAAGCGGCCTCGCGAGCACCGCTGAACTGAACGATCGTCAGGCGGCCTGGCGGCGCGCCCATGAGGAAACGCCGCACGGACAGCCCGTCCGCCTCACGGATCAGTAGGAGCGGGGCAGGCCGAGGACGTGCTCGGCGAGATAGGCTAGCACGAGGTTGGTCGAGATCGGCGCGGTGCGGTAGAGGCGCGCCTCGCGGAACTTGCGCTCGATGTCGTACTCCTCCGCGAAGGCGAAGCCGCCATAGGTCTGCATGCACACGTCGCCCGCCTTCCAGGAGGCCTCGGCGCAAAGATGCTTGGCCATGTTGGCCTCCGGACCGCAGGGCTCGCCCGCCTCGAACAGCGCCGCCGCCTTGCGCATCATCAGCTCCGCCGCGGCGGTCTGCGCGTAAGCCTCCGCGATCGGGAACTGGATGCCCTGGTTCTGCC
>JAPOZD010000352.1 GCA_026706245.1 Alphaproteobacteria bacterium | reverse complement strand
CCGGACTGTGCGCAAGAGCCAGCGCCAGCGCCTCCCGCGCCGGGAACACCGAGGCCCGCTCCTCAAGCTGCTCCAGAACCCGCCAGGCGACCTCCACCGCCGTCGGCGGCTCCGGGTTCCTCAGGCCGACCTTCCGGCGCGGCTGTTTCCGGATGCCCCTCTCCTCCGCGAAGGCCTGCCACAGCGCCTCCAGCTCCGCCCGGCGCGGCTCGTTCTTGCGCGCCCGCGTCGCCAGCGTCGCCGCCTGCGCCGTGCGCGCGTCGTAGCGCCAGCCCTTCTCGCGGATGAAGTCGAGGATCTGCCGCCGCCGGCTGGAGAACGCCTCCAGCGCCGCCCGCGGCCAGCCCGATATCTCGAACCCCGGCACGCGCCCGATCATCGACGGACGAAGCGCGAAGCCCTCCCGGCGTAAACGGTGCGCAAGCTCGTTGCGGTAGAACGCCCCGATCAGCTTCTCCGAACGGCGCAGCAGGCCGATCTCCGCGCTCCGCCACTGCTCGCGATCGCGCGTCATGTTGGCGATCACGCAATGGGTGTGAAGCTGCGGGTCGTTGTTGCGGCTGGTGATGTGCCGGAAGCACGCCGCTACCAGCATCGGCGCGTTCACCTGCACCGAGCGCCGCTCCTCACGGCTCCAGCGCCGGGTCCGCAGCAGCCGCGCCTCGATGAAGTCCAGCGTCGCGCGCACCGCCGCATCGTGCGCCCGCATCGCCCTTGCAGAACCGGGACCGCCCAGCAGGGCCTCCAGCGACACCGACTTCGGCGCCGACAAGGTGATGTCCAGTCCCGGACGGTGCTCGTGCGCGCCGTCCCGCAGCCGCCCCAGCCGGATGTTGGTGCCGGGCACATATCCCTGCAGGATGTATCTAAACTCTCCCGGCTCGACATGGCCCTTGAGCCCCAGCGCCGCCGCCCCGCTGCCACGCCACCGGCTCGCCTTGCGGTGCTCGTCGTCACGCCGGGCGTAGTAGTCCTCGCCGGCCTCATCGCCTGCCCCGGCCTCAGAGCCGGGGTTCGCCGGCAGGTTCGCACCGAGCCCATGCCCCTCGCGACGGAAATAGTGCACCGTCGAGGAGGCGGAGGTGAGGTTGACCACCGTCGCGACCATGGGCGAAGCTTAACCCATCGCGGGCGGCCATGCGCCCGCCTCCGGCGTCTGCCGGGGTTCGCCCGCCCCTTTTATCGGACCCCGGCGCCGCCCGCGTGCCGACGGAGACCCCGTGCCCCATGCCGAGCGACTGGTCAGACCCCGAAAGGGCCGAACGGGAACTGGCCCGGCGCGAGGGACGGGCGCCCTCCGGCACCGGCCCGCAGGAGGACAGTCTCGCCGAAATCCTGCCCGCCATGCGCCGGCTGCTGGAGAGGCTCGAAGCCGAGACCGCCAGCCAGACCGAGGACATCGCGGCGCTTGCCGCCATGCTCGCCCGCATCGACGCCAGGCTGGCTGCCGGCGAAGAGCCGCCGCCGCAGGTGCCGCAGGAAACCGCCTCCGGCGCCGAAATCGCCGAGGCCGAGGGCCGCATCACCGCCCATGTCGACCGGCTCGCCGGCCATATCGAGCCTACCGCCAGGGCCATGCCGGAAATATGGAAGATGGCGGAAACCGCCGCCGCCGCGCCGGGCGAAATCGGAAAACTGCGGGAAACCGTCGAGGGGCTCGCAAAGGGCCAGCACGAGCTCTCCGGCAAGACCTCCGATCACACGCTCGGTCTCATAGGGTTCCAGGGCAAGCTCGCCCACAAGCTGGATGAAGCGACGACCGCCATGGCCGGGCATTTCAGCGAGGAGGCCGGGAGCATCCGCGAGGCAATGGAGCGGACCGCCGCCACCGTCCTCGAACGACGCCGCCTCTCAAGGCGCCTCCGCTGGATCGTCGCAGGCGCCCTCCTGTTCCTCGTGCTTGCCTGCACCGCCGCCGGTATCTGGCTGCAATGGGAGTTCGCTCTCGCGCCGCCGAAAACGGAAACCGGAGGAGGCTGACCCACGCCGGCGGCATCGATCCTGCGAGAGCCATGGCTGGCTCTGCGCAGGCAATGAAACGAGAAGCCCTTTCGCGCTTCCGAGGCTGGCCAATCTCCGCTTGCCCTGCTGCGGTGTGGACGATCTGGAAACAGAGTCCGACGAGGTCGTGCCCCCAGGCGCGGATTGAAACGACGGCCCGGACTGAAGCCTACCAGGAGGCGGGCGCAGAGGGCCATGCGGTCCGCCGCGCCCGATCCTGCCTGCGACAGCCTGCCGCCTGACAGGACGGGCGAAGCGGGTTACGCTGCCGATAGTGAACGGGGCTCTTCATGGGGCTCTTCACGGGGCTCTTCACGGGGCTCTTCACGGGGCTCTTTAATTAAGAGAGGGGACCCCGTGGTCCTGCGGATTTTCGAAGCAACCGGGCCGTCCGGCCGCCTCGTGCGGCGAGAGGGGACGTTCGTCCGGCCTTCCGGCCGCAGGGTTTCGCGCCGGCTCTCCTCCCGACGACCTCATCCACAATCCGCGTCATCCGCACAGGCGGGGCGCGCTTTCCTTTCGACACCCGGACATCAGGGGGGAATCCATGAACACTACCGAGTCCACAAGGGACGGCGGCATCAAGTTCACCGGCGGTGACGGCGACGACAAGAAAAACGGCACGGACAGGAACGACATCCTGCGGGGCAAGGGCGGCAACGACGAGTTCCGCGGTCTGGGCGGCGATGACAAGCTGTATGGCGGCAACGGCACCGATACGCTCTATGGCGGCGATGGCAACGACTTCATCGATGGCTGGAAAGGCGACGACAGTCTTTATGGCGGCGATGGCAATGATACGCTGAAGGGCCACACCGGCGCCGACAAGCTCCATGGCGGCGCCGGCAACGACAAACTCTATGGCGGCGCGGGCGCGGACATCTTCGTGTTTGACAGCAAGGACTTCGGTCGCGACACCATTGAGGATTTCAGCACCCGCTCGGACAAGCTGGACTTCACCGGTTCCGGCCTGTCGCTTGCCGATCTGAAGATTGAGGAGAAAAACGGCGATACGGTCCTGACGGTCAGGGAGACGGGCTCCACGATCACCCTGAAGGGCCTGACGGGAGTGACCAAGGAGACGTTGACCGAGTTCGCCCCTCCGGACAATATCGTCGGGCTGGAGGGCATCTACGGCACCGATGGCGGCGAGGACGGGATTGGCCGTGAGGCGCTGACCGGCACCGAGGATGGCGACAAGATTTTCGGACTTGCCGGCCATGATCGGATCCTGGGCAACGGCGGCAATGACGAGATTTACGGCGGCATGGGCGGCGACACGCTCTATGGCGGCGACGGCGACGACACGCTCTATGGCGGCACCGGCAACGACACTCTCGACGGCGGCGCGGGCGGCGACACTTTCGTGTTTGACAGCAAGACGTTCGGAGCGGACACGATCGAGAAGTTCAGCGTCACCGAGGACAAGCTGGACTTTACCGATTCCGGCCTGTCGTGGGCCGACCTGAAGATTGAGGAGAAAAACGGCGATACGGTCATGAGCGTGGCAGGTACGGAGCACAAGATCACCCTGGAGGGGATGACGGGAGTGGCCGGGTCCGGCCTGCCCTCCTGGATCGTCGGACTCGTTCCTCCAGAAGGCAAGAACGAGGTCCGCGGCACCGACGACGACAACAGACTGATCGGCACCCGGGGCGACGACGTTGTTTACGGGTTTGCCGGCGACGACGTCATCTACGCGCTTGACGGCGATGACTGGCTTTACGGCGGCACGGGCGTGGACAGCTTCGCCTATGGCAGCGTGACGTTCGGCAACGACGTCATCAAGGATTTCGAGGCCGGCGAGAACGGGGACGTGCTGGACTTCACGGGCGCCGGGCTGGACTATAAGGACCTGCAGGTGGCGTTGAATGACGGCGATGTGACCGTGACGGTGAGGGAGACGGGCTCGACGATCACCCTGGAGGGTGTCGGGGCAGAGCAGTCGTTCAACATCAAGGGACTGAGCATCCCGGACAGCAGCCCCACCAAATGCCTGGTCGGCACCGACGGGGCCGATACGATGATCGGCGACGGCGGCCTGAACTTCTTCTGCGCCGGCGACGGCAAGGACACGCTCTACGGTCAGGGCCACTCGGACTACCTTTATGGCGGCGCCGACGACGACAAGCTCCATGGCGGCGCCGGAAGGGACTTTCTGCTCGGCGGCGCCGGGAACGACGATCTGTATGGCGGCAGCGATATCGATCACCTGTTCGGCCACGGCGGCGATGACTGGCTCTATGGCGGCGCCGGGAACGATCTGCTGGAAGGCGGCACCGGGGACGACACGCTTTACGGCGGGGCGGGCGCAGACCAATTCCTGTATGTCAACGGACCGTTCGGCGACGATGTCATCAAGGATTTCGAGGACGGCACGGACAAACTGGACTTCGTGGGCGCCTACCTTACGCGTCGCGATCTGGAGATCGAGAACAACGCCGACGGCCATGCGGTGGTGACGATGACGAAGAACGGCGAGCAATGGGGCAGGATTACGGTTGAAGGCGTCACCGCGGATCAACTGACGGACGCGGATTTCCTGTTCGCCTGACGGGGGCCGTCCGTTTCGCCTTGCGCCCGTCATGCCTGCGGCGTGGCGGGCGCGTTTTC
>JAPOZD010000264.1 GCA_026706245.1 Alphaproteobacteria bacterium | reverse complement strand
GTCTGTCACCTTGAGTTCGGTTGAAGCGGAAAGGAGGTGGAAAGGAAGCGGGCTCTCGTCCTCGATGCGCCAGAGCGGGGCCGCGCCGTCGCGCCGCCAGCCTCCTGCGCCGAGCGAGATGTCGCCGGTGAAGGCATCGGCGCCGAGCGCGGCCCGGCGGAAGCCGAAGCCCGTGTCGCAGCGCAGCGCCCGCGCGCCGGCAAGCCGCAGCACCAGCCGTACCGCCCGGTGGGCCACGCCCTGCATCGCGCCCCGCGCAAGCTGGACGCCCGGGGCAAGCGGCTCGATCCTGTGCGCGAAAGGCAGACCCGCCTGCACGCTCCGGGCCGGGGCGTCGAGCAGGATGCGCCCGCCCGTCACCCGCAGCCCGGAGAGCGGCCTGCCGTCCGCGACCGCGGCGACCTCCCGGCCCTCCAGATGGGCAAGGCCACCCCAGGAGCGGGTGGGCCGGGCGGCCGTTCCGGAAATCGCGGCGTCCACGCCGAGCGCCTCGTCGAAGCGCTCGACCGAATAGCGCCCCTCGCGCTCGACCAGCGCCCAGGCCGCGCCGCCCGCCACCGCCGCCGACCGGAAAGCCCCCTCGGTCTCCAGCCGCGTCCAGGCATGCACGCCCTCGGCCCGCCAGAGCGTGAGCGCGGCGATGGACCCGTCGCCCATGACGACCAGCAGCCGCCGGGCCGCCTCGTCCCAGACGGTCTCGACCGGCGCGGCGAACAGGTGGCTGGCCAGCAGCGCCAGGTCCTGCGCCCGGTAGGCGAGCTCGGTGTCCGCGAACAGGAATTCGCGCAGCTCGCGCCCGTTGCGGGCGAGGAACATCACGGCTCCCTCGACATCCACCGGCCGGACGGCGCGGTCGGCGGGCGAGCCGATGCGCGTCTGGCGGCGAAGCTGGATCGAGGCGGGCGTCAGCGGGTCGCCGGAGACGGTCCTTTCCGCGCCCGAGGTGAATATCTGCAATTGCCGCCCGGACATGACCGCGCGCACCGCATTCGCCTGGTCCGCCAGCAGCGGGAAGGCGATGGCCTCGTCGTCCAGCCCCTCGCCGGGGTCGAAGTCGAAAAAGGCGCCCGAGCGCGAGAGCCAGAGCCGGTCCGGCAGCGACCGCGACCCGCCGATCGCCAGCCTGTCCTGGTGGAACACGACCGAGACCGGCCAGCCGCGCCGGGCTGAAAAGGCGGGCTCCCACCAGTCCGCGGTCGCCGCCTTGCCGCCTGCAAGCGCGCCCGTCACGTCCGCCTCGGCCTCGGTGGCGGAGATGACCCGGACGATCCGGACCTCGTCCCGGCCGATCCGGAAGGGCTGGCCCGCATCCTCGGATACGAAGACGCCGGCCGAGGCGGTGAGCCGGACGCGGCCCGAAGCCGCCGAGGCGGCCAGCGTCACCGAGGGCGCGGCATAGCGGTGGTAGGGCTGCATCGACCGCCCGGCCCGCTCGGCCCATTCCCAGGGCGCGATCCGCCAGTCGTCTTGCCCCCGGCGCGTCACCGTCTGCGGCGGGTAGTCGGGATGGACGACCAGCAGCGTGTCGGCGGTCTGCGTCCAGTTGAGCCCGGCCAGGTCCGCTTCCCGCCAGGGCGCGGCGACGAGCGCCGCGCGGACGCCATTCCTGTAGATGCGGAGCGCCCGGTCGGTGAACAGCAGCAGGTAGCTCTCCTCCGTGTTGAACTCGAAGGCGGCGAGCCGTCCGGGGCCGGGCGCGGCTTCGACGAAGGCGAGCCCCGGCCGCCGCGACAGCCCGCCCGTCGGGTGGACGGTGACATTGCGGAGCCGGCGCGCGCCGTCGCGATAGGCCGCGAGATCGGGCCGCCCGGCGAGGCGCGGGCTGAGTTCGCCCGCGCTGAACGAGGTCTTGAGCGTGTTGATCCGGGTCATGCCCTGGCCTCGATCAGCGGGAAGCGGAGCGGCGCGCGCGCCGGGTTCTGGAGCGCGTCCGTGCGCCGGGCGCGGCGGAGCGCTGTGTCCGCCAGCCGCTGGAGCGCCTCCGCGCGGGATGTATTCTCCGTCACCGGCAGGCAGAGGGCAGCGGCGAGATGGGCGGCGAGCGCATCCGCGAACCAGGGCGGGAACTCCGCCTCCCCGGCGCGGAAGACATAGGCGAGCCGTAGCGGGGCCGAATGCGCATGCAGCCTGCCGCCGGCTATGCGCCAGCCGGTTTCGCGCCCCTCCCCCACGGCCAGCGCATTCAGGAAACCGGCCGGCAGCCGGAAGACGTGCGCGAAACCGTCGAGCGGCGCCTCCGCCGCCAGCGACAGCGCCGCCTCGGCGGTGGCGAAGCGCCAGTCATGGCCCGCGAGCAGCGTGTCGCGGAGGGTGGGATAGAGCGCGGCGGCGGTGCGCGCCTCGAGGGTCGGCTCCGCGAAGTCGGAAATCGGCAGCGCACCGAGCCGGACGAGCGCCTGGCTCGCGATCTGGACGGCGGTCAACGCCATGAGGAACGTCTCCTTTCTGGAATGTGCGGGAATGGCGGGTGGCGGCCGGTGGACATACCGTCCACCGGCCGCCGGTCCGTCAGGCCGCCAGCACGCCCACCCGTTCGAGCGCGCGGATGACCGCGTTGACGGCGCTGCGCGCCTCGGCATCGACGGTTTCCCCGCCGGCCGCGTCGGCGACCGCCGCCTGGGTCTCCCAGTCGGTGGTGAAGCCGACCCCGACATTGCCCTTGCGGTTGGACGACACGCGGACCAGCGCGGCGCTGTCGCCCGCGCCGTTCAGCGCCAGCATGTCGCCGGGACGGAGCAGGTCGGCGGCGCCGTCGAAATAGCCCGCCGCCGTCATGTCGCCGTCGGTGTCCTCGGCGGACTTGTAGTGCCAGAAGGTGAAGCCGTTGGCATAAGCCAGCACGGAGAGGTTTGCGGATTTGAACGCCATTGCTCGGGCGGTCTCCTTTCTGTTCCGGTCAGTTCTCGAGGCAGCGCATGGTCACGACGCCCTCGGCGTCGATCAGCACGGCGCCCTGGCTCATCCAGTTGGCGACGAACCAGGCGGCGCGGTCGCCGTGCCAGGTGATGTCGGTGGTGACTTCCGCGCCGGCGGCGTGGCCGACCGCGCTCTTGTGGTACCAGTGGCAGAGCCGGACCGAGTCGCTGAGCGTCAGCCCCGAATGCGGCAGCCAGAGCGTGCCGAGCCAGCGCTTGGCCTGGGTGCCGCGCCAGGGCAGGTCCTCCGCGCCGACATAGTCGGCATTGGCGAACTCCTCGATCTTCATGAGGTCCGACCACTGCTTCCAGCCGATGACGGCCGTGCGCTCGCCGTCGTCCGGCACGTCGGCCTGGCCGAGCATCTCGAAGGCCGTGAGCACCTTGGCCTTCGTCAGCCCGTCCGTGTCGGCGCCGGCATGGTTGGTCGAGCCGTCGAGCGCGGCGGCGATCAGCTGGTCGGTCTTGCGGCCGAGCGCATAGGCGCCGGCCTTGGCGACCGTGTCGCGCTCGCCGCCTCCGATCTTGAGGTCGTCGAGCCGGTCCACCCACTCGCCGGCATAGTAGTCGCGGAGATTGCACTCGACCGCGGCGTGATCGACATTCATCACCGGGATCTGGCCGTGCCGGGCCTTGGTGGCGGCGGCGCCGCGCCCGACCTTGCGGAAGGTCACGCTGGAGCCCATGACGCCGCGGCGGGTGCGCACCGTGTCGCGGAGCTTGGAGCCCTGGCGCTGATAGGCGTTGTGGACTTCGCCTTCGAACGCCTTGATGAAGGAAGGGGAAAGATCGACGGGCATATTGCCTGTCCTCCTGTTGTGGTTTGGTTTCAGGGTTTGCTGTGTGCCGGCCCGTTGTCAGGCCGGGTGATCGTCGGGATTGTCCGTCCCTTCGCCCGGATAGAGGCGCCGGTAGCCCTCCATCACCTGCCGGACGAGGACGGGGTCTCGGTCGCGCCAGTAGCGGGGGTCGCCCTGGAGGCGGCGCAGACCGTCGAGCGTCGCCGCTCCGGCCGCCCGGTCGCCGCCCGGGCCGCCGAGGCCGGGCTCACCCGCATCCATCAGCCGCTCCAGAGCCGCCGCGCCCTCGACCGAGCCGATGAGCGCTTCGCCCACCCCGGCGGGCAGGTTGGCCGCCGCCCAGGCCTCCATCTGGCCCTTCGCGCGCCGCCAGCCGTCCTCGCCGCCATAGCGGTCCGCGAGGCGGGCGTCGCGCTCGGCCCGCTCCAGCTCGCCCGCGACCTCGCCGGCCAGCGGCAGCAGCAGCGAGGACGCCATGTCATAGACGAGCTGGACCTGGCCATTGGTGAAGCCGGCCTCGTGCATCCGCCGGTTGGCTTCCGCGTCCGGTCCGCCGATCAGGCCGTCCAGCTCGAGCCGATAGTCCTCCGGGCTCGCGGGCGGCCTCTCGGCGGATGCGAGCGTCCCATAGGCCCCGACCAGCTCGTCGAGGCGGACGCGGGCGGTGTCGGCATCCCAGAATTCGTCCGGCAGGCCGTCGGGCCGGGCCGGCGTCTCGATTTCGGTTTCGGTGTCCGTTTCCACGGTGCGGTATCTCCTTCTTGTCTTCGGAGTGAGAGGTTGAAAGAAAACGGGCGGCCCCGGAGGAGCCGCCCGCGAAAGGACTGCGGTATGCGTTTGGCCGTCAGGCGGCGCCGGGCAGCAGGTCCGGCGGCTCCAGCAGGGCGGGCGGCACGCCGAGGCGGGCGCCGAGCCAGCGCGCGGCGCGGCCGGTATCGACGGCGGCCAGC
>JAPOZD010000411.1 GCA_026706245.1 Alphaproteobacteria bacterium | reverse complement strand
GCTGCTGCCGATGCAGCGGCAGGATTTCGCGGAGCTGTTCCGGATCATGGACGGCCTGCCGGTGACGATCCGGCTGCTGGACCCGCCGCTGCACGAGTTCCTGCCGCGCACCGAGGAGGAGACTGCCGAGGTGGCCGAGGCGGCCGGCGTCGATGCGGTCAAGCTGCGCCGCCGCGCGCTCCGCCTGGAAGAGGCGAACCCGATGCTCGGCCATCGCGGCTGCCGGCTCGGCATCACCTGGCCCGAGATTTACGAGATGCAGGCCCGCGCCATCTTCGAGGCCGCCGCCGAAACCGGGGCCGAGCCGGAAGTCATGGTGCCACTGGTCGCCACCGGGAGCGAACTGGAGCGTATCAAAGCCGTCATCGACCGCACGGCGGCGATGGTGGCCGAGGAGACGGGCAGGACGCTCGCCTGGAGCACCGGCACGATGATCGAGCTGCCGCGCGCCGCGCTCAGGGCCGCCGAGATCGCTGCGGCCGCGGAGTTCTTTTCCTTCGGCACCAACGACCTGACGCAGACCGCCTTCGGTATCTCGCGCGACGACGCCGGCTCCTTCCTCGGCGCCTATCGCGACGGCGGCATCCTGGCCAGCGACCCGTTTGAGACGCTGGACATAGAGGGCGTGGGCGAACTCATGCGCATCGCCGCCGAACGCGGCCGGGCCGCGCGGCCGGACCTCAAGCTTGGCATTTGCGGCGAGCATGGAGGTGACCCGGCCTCGGTCGCCTTCTGCCACGAAATCGGCCTCGACTACGTCTCCTGCTCCCCCTACCGCGTCCCCATAGCCCGCCTCGCCGCCGCCCAGGCGGCGCTGTCGGCGAGGGAGGAGGCGGAGGAGTAGGGGTTTCAGACCCGATGGCCCGCATTTCGACCGGCCGCACGCTTCCACGCCGCCGCCTTGCGGCCGGTCTGCTTGTCTGGGGTGCGCCCGCGCTGCGCTCCGCACCCCCTTCGTCACCCCGGCCCCCGAGCCGGGGTCCAGCCTCGGTTCTGGCGGCGCCTTCAGCGGTCGATCCCGTTCTTCACCGGCTGCGGCGGCATCGGGAGCCATGGATGGACCCCGGCTCGGGGGCCGGGGTGACGGGTTGGGAGGACATGCAGCGTTCAGCCAACGCCCGCAGATGTATGAATCCGGTAGGATCGGGGTCCGGGGCGACGCAAATGGAGAATCGCCCTGCATCCTGAGCCGTTACCGCCGGTCTTCATATGCGAAGGCCAGCGCCCGCCGCCTGTAGTCTTCGCAATGCCGCGCGGACGTCGAGCAGGAACCTCACGAAGCTTCGCGTACGGGAACGCGGTCATGGACCCGGTCGCCGGCGATGGAGCGATGGGCAAACAGGAGGCACGCCTGGATATCCTCCGGGGTCAGGTCGGGATATTCCTCCAGGATCGTTTCCGCACTGTCCCCGGCAGCCAGCATGCCGAGCACATGCTCGACTGCAATCCGCATGTCCCGGACCAGGGGTTTGCCGCCGAAGACATCCGGGCGGACCGTTATTCGCGTCAGTAACTCAGCATCGGTCATGACTTCTCTCCGAACGGCGAACCGGGCCCGGTGCGAACAACGCGCGGGTTGCGCGGTTACTGCGCGCGTCCGAGATTGTATTTCATGATCCGGCCGTGGCGGCCGGTCCTGTCGCCCTCGAGCTCGTAGATGCCGCCGTTCGGGCCGCGGCGCTGCGCGAGCACGGCGTCGATGGCGCGGCGGTCTTCCCGGTCGAGCTCCAGGTCGAAGATGGATACCGTCTCGGCAAGGCGGCCGGCAGTGCGTGCGCCGATGATGACGGCGCCGACCTGCGGCCGGTCCAACACCCAGCGGGCGGCGACCGCGCCGATTGTCGCCCCGTGCTTCCGGGCGACCGCCGCGAGCGCCTGCATCAGCTGCTGGAACAGCGTCCAACCGCCGAACTCGTCGATGATAAGCCGGTATTTGACCAGCGAGCGGTTGACGAATTCGTATCCCGGATCGCCGGCGCCGAGCCAACGCTCGGTCAGGAAGCCGCCGGCAAGTGTTCCATAACACAGCATCTTCATGCGGTTCCCGGCGCACCAGCGCGAGAAGGCGCCCGCCGGCCGGTTGTCGAGCAGGGAATACTGGACCTGCGTCGAAACGAGATCGAAACCCGCATCGATGAAGGGCTGCATCGCCGCTTCGTTCCAATTGCTGACGCCGAGCAGCCCGATCTTTCCCTTTTTCTGGATGTCCTTCAGGCAGGACAGAACCTCGTAGGGGCGCCCGCGCGTCAGGTCCCACCAGTAGAACTGGACCAGCGGCAATTGCTGCAGGCGCAGCCGTTTCAGCGACCTGTCGACGATCGCCTCTATGCCGGCGGGCGTGATCGTCTGCAGCCGGTCCAGGTCGGGCACCAGCTTAGTGTGCACCTTGATCGCGTCGGCCGCCTGCCGGCCGCGGTTCCGGCGCACGCGCTCGATGAAGTCGCCGATCATCTCCTCCACGCCGACATAGATGTCGGCGCAGTCGAAGGCGGCGATGCCGGCGTCGAGGAAGCGTTCCATGTCGGCGACTGCCCTTGCGCGGTCCACGGGACCGTGGTCGCCCGCCAGTTGCCAGCCGCCCTTTATGACAGGCGCGAACTTGTAGCCCGGCCGAAGCGATGTCGGCCTAACCACGAGTCCCGCCCTTTCGCCAGTAGGGCGTGCCCCGCGCCTCCGGAAGGCCGGTGGTTTCCGCATGGGTGAAGCGGCGCCTCCCCAGGCGCGTTATGCGGAAGCGCCCGCCGCAATGCGGGTCGGGGCAGGCAATCTCGGCATCCGTCGTCATCCAGTCGTTTTCGTCTGTGACCCGCTGCTTTGCAGGCAGCAGGGGCAGGATCGCGGCGAGCGGAAACATCGGGAAACGGTCGGTGTCGGGAAAGACGAGATTCTCGCCTTCCACCATGAAATAGGCTCCCTCGGGGTGGTTGCAGATCATCGGCCTGTCGCCGGCAACCACCTCCACCTTGAGGTCGTAAAGCTCGAACGGTCTTTCCGCCAATGTCCGCCCCCCTCCTTCGACGACCGCTGCCGTTCCCGGCTCCCGCTTCAGCCTAACACACGCTGCGGTCTGCGCCAGATGACTTTCTTTTGTTCTTTGTTTATTCTTTCATACGCGAAAGCGAACGGGAGGCGCCGGCATGGCGAAAGCCTATTCCCTGGACCTGCGGGAGCGGGTCCTTGCAGCGGTGGCGGAAGGATTGCCGCTTGGCGAGGCGGCAGAGCGGTTCCGGGTCAGCGTGCCCAGCATCGTCCGCTGGCGCGCGCTCGAACGCGGGGGGCGGGGCATCGGGCCGAAGCCGTTCGCCGGAGGCCGGCGGCCGGCGCGGACCGAGGCGGCGCGAGAGACGATCCTGGCCCTCCTGCACGAAAACCCGGAACTCTCCACCGAAGCCCTGCGCGCGGTGCTGGCGGCGCGCGGCCTCGTCTTCGGCTACGGTTCGCTCTACCGCTTCCGCCGACGCCACGGCGCGCTGCCGGGGGCCGCCGGCGGCGAGGAGCTGGTCGAGGCGGCACGGGAGACGGTCTTCGCCCTTCTGAGGGGCAATCCCGGCCTCTCGACCCGTGCCCTGCGCGCCGCGCTGGCGGAACGCGGCTTCGTTGTCGGCTACGGCGCGCTCTACTGGTTTCTTGCGCACTACGGCTTCAAGAGGAAACATGCGGGCCGCCGGAGGAAACCGGATGCGGGCGGCGAAACCGCCGGCCCCAGAGCCTTCGCCGACGACCTGCGGCAACGGATTCTTGCGGCGGTCGAGGCGGGGATGTCCCATTCGGAGGCGGGCCGGCTGTTCCGCGTCAATCCCGTCACCATCGCCCGCTGGCGCGGGCGGCCGCGTTAGCCGGATGGAACGGGACCGCCCGCCGGGGCCGATAATCGACCGAAGCGGATTTTCGACACCGGGCCCGGCGTGCCGATGCTCAACCCGAGCGGATTACCGATGCCGGCTCCGGAGGACGGCCGGTACGCGGGCGGCGGGTCGGCGTCCGCCTTCCGGGAAGAGGGTGGCAATCGACCGAAGCGGACAGCCGGCCCCGACCCTGCCGCGGGCGTTACCGGGGCGGGGCAAGGGGAGGCCGCCGCGCCTCCAGAGGCGATGCTCGACCGAAACGGACTGCCGATCCCGCTTTCCCGGCAACGGATGCTCAACCCAGGTGGACCTTCCCGGATTCCGCGCGCGTTTCACGGGTTGCTCCCCCGGAGCCCCCGTCAGCCAGCCTCTCCTGCCGCAGCGATCCGCTGCGACCGGTCGTCAGGGCGGCAAATCCTTCATCCGCTTCGTCTCCGCGCATTCCGCCGCTCCTATATGGGGCCGTCGTTCTCGATTGTCAAGGTTTTAAGGAAAAAATACTTTTATGTTCTAACAGGCGGTCCAGGACAGGCACGACGGAGGCCGGCCGGCGCGCCGCCTCGATTGACAGCGCCGCGGTCCGGGACTAGGGAGAAAGACGCCATTTCCGTGCGTGTAGGGCAGGCTTCTTCCATGGCATCCGACAACCGGCCGCTGTCGCCGCATCTCCAGATTTACCGCCCGCAACTGACCTCCATGCTCTCCATCGCCCATCGCGGCGCGGGGATTGCGCTGGGCGTCGGCGCAGCCTTCTTTGCCTGGTGGCTGCTGGCGGCCGCCTCGGGACCGGAGGCCTATGGATACGCGCAGGCCTTCTTCGGCTCGGTCCCGGGCATCATCGTC
>JAPOZD010000004.1 GCA_026706245.1 Alphaproteobacteria bacterium | reverse complement strand
GCGCGCACGGAGACCCCCTGGTGGCCGGGACACGGGCCGCCGATCACCGAGCCGGGACCGTTCGTCGATGCCTTCATCGCCCATCGCGAAGAGCGCGAGCGGGAAATCCTGGCCTGTCTCGAAGCGGGCGTGGCGGCGATCCCCGAAATGGTTCGGCGCATCTACACGGATGTCGATCCGGGCCTGCACCGCGCCGCCGGGCGCTCCGTGCTCTCGCATCTGCTGCACATGGTGGAGGACGGGCGCGCTGCCTGCGGCGACGACCCGCCGGGTCCCGACTCGCACTATGCCCTGGCGTGACCTAAGACTGGGCGGGCAGCAGAGGGCGGAGGCGGCGATGACCGACGGCATCGAACGGCTGAGGGAGGCGATCGGCAAGGCGCGGCGCGCGGTCGTGTTCACCGGGGCCGGCATCAGCACCGAATCCGGCATTCCGGACTTCCGCAGCCCCGGCGGCGTCTGGGACCGCTACAAGCCGATCATGTTCGACGATTTCATCTCCTCCGAGGAGATGCAGCGCGAAACCTGGCGGCGCAAGATCGAGACCGACAAGACGATGACGGGCGCCCGCCCGAACCGGGGCCACCGGGCCGTGGCGGCGCTGGTCGAGCGCGGCATCGTCGCGGCCGTCATCACACAGAATATCGACGGGCTCCACCAGGCATCCGGCGTGCCGGACGACAAGGTGATCGAGCTGCACGGCAACTCGACCTACGCCGCCTGCCTCGATTGCAAACTGCGCTACGAGCTGGACGACATTCTGGCGGCTTTCCGCATGGACGAGACCCTGCCGGTCTGTGCCTCCTGCGGCGGCATGGTGAAGACGGCGACGATCTCCTTCGGCCAGGCCATGCCGGAAGACGCCATGCGCCGGGCCGAGCTCGAGACGATGGCGGCCGACCTGTTCATTGTCTGCGGGTCGTCGCTGGTGGTCTATCCGGCGGCGGGCTTCCCCATTGCGGCGAAGCGCAACGGCGCCTTCCTCGCCATCGTCAATCGCGAGCCGACCGACCTCGACCGCTTCGCGGACCTTACCGTGCATGACGAGATCGGAGACGCGCTGGGCGGCGCGGTCGGCAACAACTGATGGCGGTTCCAACGCTGGACGGGCTCGACGCGGCCGGGCTGACCGTGCTGCTGCGCGCCGACCTCAATGTGCCTATGCAGGACGGCAGGGTGGGCGACCGCACGCGCATCGAACGCACCCTGCCGACGATCCGCGAGCTCGCAGGGCAGGGCGCGCGCGTCGTCGTGCTTTCCCATCTCGGGCGGCCCGGGGGCAGGCCCGCGCCCGAGCTTTCGCTGCGCCCGGTGGCGGCGGCGCTGGCCGATGCGCTGGATGCCCCCGTCGCCTTCGCGACCGACGACCCGGCCGCGGTCGTCGCCGGCCTGCCGGCGGGCGGGGTGGCGTTGCTGGAGAACCTGCGCTTCGACCCCGGCGAGGAAACCAACGATCCGGACTTCGCCTCCCGGCTGGCCGCGCTCGGTGATGCCTATGTCAACGACGCCTTCTCGGCCGCGCACCGGGCGCACGCCTCAACCGAGGCGCTGGCGCGGCTGCTGCCGGCCGCGGCGGGGCGGCTGATGCAGCAGGAGCTGGAGGCGCTGGAGGCGACCCTGAACGCGCCCGAGCGTCCGTCGGGGGCGATCGTCGGCGGCGCCAAGGTCTCGACCAAGCTCACCCTGCTCGGCAACCTCGTCGCCCGGGTCGATATGCTCGCCATCGGCGGCGGCATGGCGAACACCTTCCTCCATGCGCAGGGATACGAAGTGGGCAGGAGCCTTTGCGAGCGCGACATGGCGGAGATGGCGCGCCATGTCCTCGATGACGCGAAAAGGTGCGGCTGCACGGTGGTGCTGCCGGAGGACGCGGTCGTGGCGCCTGCGCTCGAAGCCGGCGCGCCGACCGGGATCGTGCCCGTGGACGAAGTGCCGCCCGACGCCATGATCCTCGATATCGGCCCGGAGAGCACCGCCGGCCTGATCGACCGGCTGGGGCTGCTGCGCTCGCTGGTCTGGAACGGCCCGCTCGGCGCGTTCGAGGTGCCGCCCTTCGACCGGGGCACCAACGAGGTGGCGCAGGCCGCCGCCGGGATGAAGGGCCTGCTGACCGTCGCCGGCGGCGGCGACACGGTCGCCGCGCTCGCCCGGGCCGGCGTGGTCGAGCAATTCGGCTACGTCTCGACCGCGGGCGGCGCGTTCCTCGAATGGCTGGAAGGCCGGGTGCTACCCGGCGTGGCGGCGCTGGAGGCCGCGGCATGACCCTTTCCCGACGACTGACTGCGGAATTCGCAGGCACCGCTATGCTGCTCGCCGTGGTGGTGGGCTCAGGAATCATGGGCGAGACGCTCGCGGGCGGGAATGTGGCCATCGCGCTGCTCGGCAACACCATCGCGACCGGCGCGATCCTCGTGGTGCTGATCCTGATCCTGGGGCCGATCTCCGGCGCGCATTTCAACCCGGCGGTGACCGCTGCCTTCCTGATGCGGCGCGAAATCGCTCCCGGCGACGCGGCGCTCTACATCCTCGTGCAGGTGGCGGGCGGCCTGCTCGGCGTCGCGGTCGCGCACATCATGTTCGAGCAGCCGGAGCTGTTCTTCGCGTCGGGCAAGGAAAGGTCGGGCTTCGCGCAGGCCTTCTCGGAGGGGATTGCGGCCTTCGGGCTGGTGCTGACGATCCTGCTTTGCCTGAAGGCGCGGGCGGAGGCCGTGGCCTGGGCGGTCGGGCTCTACATCACGGCAGGCTACTGGTTCACCGCCTCCACCTCCTTCGCCAACCCGGCCGTGACGGTCGCGCGCGCCTTCACCGACACCTTCTCCGGCATCCGGCCGGAGGATGCGCCCGCCTTCATCCTCGCCCAGTTCGTCGGCGCCGCGCTGGCCGTCGCACTGGCCCGCTATCTTGGCGCGGGGGCAGGGAAGGAATAGGGGAACGGGCCCGGCCGCCGTCAGCGGTTGGCCAGCACCTCGATATCCGGGCAGTCGAGCAACCGCGCATCGGCCGTGACCAGCGTCAGGCCGAAGACCAGTGCGCTCGCGGCGATGAAGCGGTCCGCGGGGTCCCGGTGCTCAAGGGCGATGCTGCGGCTGGCCATGGCCACCTCGAAGGTCAGCGGCGCCTCGACGACGGGTGCCGCCGCCAGCGCCCTGTCCAGCCAGCTTCGGGGGTCCGGTTCGAGCGCGATCCTGCCGCGCTCCGCCAGCATCACGGCTTCCCACACGCTGATCGGCGAGAGCCTGAGCGTCTCCGTCGGCGAGGCGAGCAGGACGCGCACGGCGCGGGAAAGCCGGGCCGGATCGAGCAGCGCCCACAGCCAGATATGCGTATCGAGCAGCACCGCCTGTCTATCCGAGCGCTTCCCATTCCTCCGGGTCCAGCACGGGCGCCGTGAGGTCGCCGAGGATTTGACCGGTGCCCACCATGGCGCCCAGCCAGTCGCCGGAAGGCGGCGGGACGATCTGCGCCACCGGCTGGCCGAACCGCGTCACCAGAACGGGCTTGCCGGTCTTCCCCACCCGTTCGAGCACCGCAAGGCACTTGGCCTTGAAGACGGATATCTGCATTTCCTCCATCCCCTCCGGAGATGCCGGCGCCTCCGGCGTTTCCAGCCCCGCAAATACCGCAGGCGCTTCCTGTAATTCCCCGTGCGCCCCATCCCGGCCAAGCCCGGTTTCGTACGCGATGCCGCCTGCCGGAACGCCCTCGGCGATTCGCCGTCCGACGACCTCCAGCAGACGGTTGTAACGGCCGACATCCCACTCATGGCGCCAGCCGGCGCCGCCATGGACGCCGAGCGAGCGCAAATGCCGCCGCACCACGGCCGGCTCGACATCCAGAGCCGCCCCCAGGTCCTTCACCGTGTAACGGCCGCCCCGACGTGTCATCGCTCCGTCCTTCCCCGCAAACCCGATCTTCACAGACTTACTATGGTCTGAAACCATAGTCAATATCTGTTCACTCTCCCCACCATTGCCCGCCGATTACCATTCCGGCGGGGAACAGGCGTTCCTTGCCGCCGAGCACGACGCCGTCGGCATCCTCATAGTCGAATCGCCCGTTGCGCAGGTCCAGCACGGAGGCATCGGCCGCCACGCCCGGCTCCAGGCTGCCGAGACCGGGCCGCCTCAGCGCCGCGGCGGGCGCACTCGTCGCCGCGCGCAGCACCTCGACCAGCGGCATGCCGAGGCAGAGAAACTTCGACATGGTGACCAGCAGATCGTAGGCGGGGCCGCCGATGGAGAGCGTGTGCACGTCGCTCGATATGCAGTCCGGCATGAACCCCGCGGCCAGCATGGCGCGCCCGGTGCCGAAGCCGAAGGAGCCCTTGCCGTGGCCGATATCGAAAATGACACCGCGCTCGCGCGCCGCCAGCGTTTCCTCGCGCACCCTGCCGTCGGCCCCCGCCGGGCTGTTCGGGAAGGACCGGAAGCAGTGCGTCAGCACGTCGCCGGGGCGCAGCCGGTCCATCACCTCGCGGCGGCTGGGCGGCGGGAAGTCCAGATGCGCCATGACCGGCAGCCCGAGCTCCTCGGCCACCTCGAGCGCGATGTCGAGCGGGGCGATGCCGCTCGACCCGCCGGCGCCGAGGCCGACCCTCACCTTGATGCCCACCACCAGGTCCGCGTGCTCGCGCGCCACGCGCACGCATTCGCGGGCATCGAGCAGGCGCATGTCCTGGCATTCCCCGACCATCACGG
>JAPOZD010000057.1 GCA_026706245.1 Alphaproteobacteria bacterium | reverse complement strand
GGTGCCGTGATTGGCCATCTCCTCCTGGTTCCAGCCGCCTCCTATGCCGAGCAGCAGGCGCCCGCCCGAGAGGTAGTCGAGCGTCGCCGCTTCCTTGGCCAGCACGATGGGGTCGCGCTCGATGACGAGGCAGACGGCCGTGCCGACCCTGATGGTGGAGGTCGCGCCCGCCGCCGCCATCAGCGACACGAACGGGTCGGCCATGTGGTAGTAGGGCTTCGGCAGGGGATCGCCGCCCGGATAGGGCGTCTCGCGGCTCGCCGGAATATGCGTGTGCTCGCCGACCCAGAAGGATTCGAAGCCCCGCTCCTCGGCGGCCTTCGCCAGCTCGTCGGGCCGGGTCCCGTATTCCGTGTTGTAGCTGAAAATGCCGAGCTTCATCGCCGCCCCCTTCGTCGCGCCGGGAAAGCCTAAAGAGATTCAGGCGCGGGGAAAGGCCCCGGGCGGAACGGGGACATCCTTTCGCGCGGCAGTCGAGCGGGATAGGGTTGCGGCCGAATTCGTCGAAGCGGAAGAAAGGCAGGCACTGGATGGCCGATCTGGCAGGGCGCTTGTGGGAGGCCCGGCGGGCCGGAACCCTGGTCGAGGCGGCGGCGAGGCAGGACCTTGCCGGACTGGATGATGCCTACCGGGTCCAGGAAAGGGCGGTGCGGGCGTCCGGCCATGCGCGCGCCGGCTGGAAGGTCGGATCGACCAGCGCTGAAGCCCGTCGAAAGCTCGGCACGGACAGGCCAGGCGCGGGCGCGCTGCTCGAGCCCTTCTGCTTCGGGCACGGGGCGGAGGTGCCTGTCTTCGCCGCGCATGCGCCGGCGGTGGAAGGCGAGTTCGTCTTCGTGATGGGCGAGGGCCTGCCGCCGCGCGAGGCGCCGTTCGAGCGCGAAGACGTCATGGCCGCGGTCATGGGAGTCACGGGCGGCATCGAGGTCGTCGGCTCGCGCTTCGAGGGCGGTCTGGCCGGACTCGGGCGGGAAGGCGTGACGGCCGATTTCGGCGCCAATATCGCTTTCGTCGAAGGAGAGTTGCGGCTCGAATGGCGGGACCGGGACCTGCGGGATGCCGGCGTTGCGCTCTCGGTGGATGGCGAAGCGCTGGCCGAGGGAACCGGGGCGCTCGCGCTCGGCGACCCGGCGCTGGTGCTCCTCTGGCTCGCCAACCATCTGCGCGAGCGCGGCGACGGACTCCGGGCCGGCGACCGCGTGACCACGGGCACCTGCACCGGCGTCGCCGCCATCGGGCCCGGCGCGCAAGTGCTCGCGGACTTCGGTCCCCTCGGGCGGGTCGGCTTCACAGCCGTGCCGGCGTAGGGGTTCTCGAATATAGCCAAGTGAAATTGTTCCAGTCGATTCTTACACGGATCCCGTGTAATAGAAAATCCGTGTAAAAGGAGCTTGAAGGTGAATCTGACGATCTCCATCGACGACGATGTTCTTGAGCACGCCCGGATCCGGGAAAAAAAAAAAAAAACGTCTGTGAATGCGTTCGTGCGGGAATATCTGCATGCTTATGCGGGTATCGGCCGCCGACGCGCTGAAGCCTGCGATTCGCTACTGGCTTTGTCGCGGTCGAGCGCTTCCCGGCGTGGTGGCGCGGTTTGGACGCGCAGCGATCTTCATGAGCGTTGAGTGGAAATTCGTCGATACGAATGTACTGGTCTATCTGTTCGATGCGGATGCGCCGGAAAAACGAACGCGCGCGCAGGAACTCCTGCGCAGAGAGAGGGACTGCATCGTTTTCAGCATACAGGTACTCGGCGAGTTCTATGTGACGGTGACACGGAAGTTTGCCGAATCGGTGAGCCTCGAAACGGCAGCGCGGGCCATCGATGCATTCAGCCGGTTCCGCGTCCAGCCGGTCCATCCCGAGACCGTGAACGCCGCCATCCGCCGGAGCCGCTTGATGCGGCTGTCCTATTGGGACTCGCTGATCGTCGAGGCGGCGTTGAGCGCTGGCGCGGGCGTGCTCTTTACGGAGGACCTCCAGCACGGCCAGCGGATCGACGATTTGCAAATCGTCAACCCGTTCCGCGATGGTGACTGAACGGGGACCGCGCTCCGGAGTGCCGACCCCGGCTCCCTGGAAGATTGAATTGATGCGGATGCAACCATGAGCAAGATCGTGACGGCTGCGGAGGCGGCGGCGCTGGTGCCTTCCGGGGCGGTGCTGGGCGTGGACGGGTTCGTCGGCTCGGTCTGCCCGGAAGAGCTGTTGCTGGCCCTTGAGGCCCGGTTCCTGGAGACCGGGGAGCCCGGCGGGCTGACCGTCATCGCCTCGACCGGCTCCGGCGACACGCGCGGGCGCGGCTTGGACCGCCTGCGCCATGACGGGATGATCCGCCGGCTCGTCACCTCCTATCTCAATCTCAACCGGATGCTCCAGCGCCGGCTGATCGACAATGAGATCGAAGGCTACCTGCTGCCGCTCGGCGCGATCGTCCAGCTCTACCGGGAGATTGCGGCGGGGCGGCCGGGCCTCGTGACCCATGTGGGCCTCGGCACCTTCGTCGATCCCGAACATGGCGGCGGCAAGGTGAACGCGCGCACGGTCGAGGACTATGTGGAGCGCGTGCAACTCAGCGGGCGGGACTGGCTGTTCTATCCCTCCATGCGGCTCGATGCCGGCCTGCTGAGAGGCACGACCGCCGACCCGGACGGCAACATCACCATGGAGCGCGAGATCGGCACCTTCCAGGGGCCGAGCTTCGCGCAGGCGGTACGGAACTCGGGCGGCACCGTGCTGGCGCAGGTCGAGCGCGTTGCGGCGTGCGGTTCGCTCGATCCGAGGAAGGTCGTGATCCCCGGCCATCTCGTGGACCGGGTGGTCGTGGCGCGGCCTGAGAACCATCCTCAGACCTTCGCCACCGCCTACGATCCGGTTTTCTCGGGCGAGGTCCGTGCAGATCTGGGAGGGCAGCGGCCATTGCCGCTGTCGGTCAAGAAGGTCATCGGGCGGCGCGCGGCGATGGAGCTCCGCCGAGGCGATGTGGTCAATCTCGGCGTGGGCGCGCCCGAATATGTGGCGACGGTGGCGGGCGAGGAGGGCTGCGGCGACGCCTTCACGCTCACGGTGGAGTCGGGTGCAACCGGCGGCTATCCGGCCTACGGGCTTTCCTTCGGCGCGGCGATCAATCCGAGTTCGGTCATCGACAACACCTACCAGTTCGACTTCTATGACGGCGGCGGGCTGGACATCACCTTCGTCGGCATGGCGGAGCTCGATGCCGCGGGCAATGTCAATGTCTCGAAGCTGAAGACGCGGATTCCCGGCATAGGCGGCTTCTTCAACGTGACGCAGGGCGCGAAGCGGGTTGTCTTCTGCGGTCAGTTCTCCGCGGGAGAATCCGATATCCGCGCCGCGGACGGTCGTCTCGACATCCGGCAGGATGGCGATCCGGTTAAATTTGTCGAAGCGGTCGAGCAGATCAGCTTCAACGCCCGCGCCGGTCTTGCGCGCGGGCAAACGATCATGGCGGTGACGGAGCGCTGCGTCTTCCGCATCGGGGAGGCCGGGCCGGTGGTCGTCGAAATTGCGCCGGGCGTCGATCTCGAACGCGACGTGCTGGCGCGAATGGCCTTCCGGCCCCGCATTGCCGACGATCTTCGCGAAATGCCAGCGGCTCTCTTCCGCGACGAGCCGATGGAGCTGGCGGCGCGGCTTTCCTGAACGGAAAACCGCGCCGGCCCCGCTCTATGCGGTGATGTTCTGGATCATCAATCGCGGCAGCCAGAGCACGATGCCGGGGAAGGCGACGAGCACGGCGACCGTGATGATGTCGGCCACGAAGAACGGCCAGATTCCCTTGAAGACTTCCTCCAGCGGAATGTCCGGGCGCACGCCGTTGACCACGAAACAGTTGAGGCCGATGGGCGGCGTGACCAGGCACACCTCCACCATCTTCACGATGATGATGCCGAACCAGACCGGGTCGTAGCCGAGGGCCGTGACCGCCGGATAGACGACCGGCAGGGTCAAGAGCAGCATCCCGATGCCGTCCATGAACATGCCGAGCACGACATAGGCGAGCAGGATCAGGATCATCACCACGAGCGGCGGCACGTCGAGGCCGACGACGAAATTGGCGAACGCCTCCGGCAGGCCCGAGAAGCCGAGGAAGCGCACATAGATCAGGATCGACCAGATGATCGTGAAGATGAAGACCGTGAGCTTCGCGGTCTCCATGAGCGATTCGCGCAGGTTCGCGAGGTTCATATTGCGTTTCGCAAGCGCGATCAGGAAGATCACGAATGCGGCGACGCCGCCGACCTCGGTCGGGGTCATCACGCCCGTGTAGATGCCGCCCAGGATGATGAAGATCACGAAGAAGATACCCGAGGCGCCGGCCAGGGAGCGGAACTTCTCGGCCAGCGGAACCGCCGAGACCGGCGCGCCCAGCTTGGGATTCAGCTTGCAGCGGAAGACGATCAGCACCGCATAGATGACCGCCGAAAGCGCGCCCGGTATGAAGCCCGCCAGCAGCAGGGCGCCGACCGATTCCTCGACGATGATCGCGTAGATCACCAGAATGGCGCTCGGCGGGATGAGCGATGCAAGCGTGCCGCCCGCCGCGACCACGCCGGCAGCCAGGCTGCGCTCGTAGCCGTATTTCAGCATCTCGGGGATGGCGACGCGGCTGAACACGGCGGCCGTCGCCGTCGAAGCGCCGGACACCGCAGCGAAGCCGGCGGTCGCGAACACGGTCGCGACGG
>JAPOZD010000330.1 GCA_026706245.1 Alphaproteobacteria bacterium | reverse complement strand
ATCTCGGGCAAGCTGCGCACCCGGAAGTGGCGCAAGGCGGGGGGGGACAGCGACCGGTTCGCCACCGAGATCGTGGTCGGCCCGCGCGGCTGCATCAACTTCCTCGACCCCAAGCGGGACGGGACGGGGAGCGGCAACCACCCGCCGGCGCCGCCCCCGGAAGCCTATGAGGACGATTTCGCCCGCTGAGCGAGCGTCCCCCAGCCCCGGAGCCCTCGGGTTCCGGGGCTTCTTCAATTCCCGCTCATCCGCGCCCCGGGGTTCGCCTCGGGGCGTTCTTCGTTGTCTCCGCATGCCCGTCCCCCGTGCTCGGGCCGCCACCGGTCTCCGGGCCGGGCCTGGAACGGAGCCGGCTGGCTGCCCCCGCCCCGCGGCTCCGCCCGTCGCCGGCGATCCCGCATAGCGGCCGCAGAGCGCTTCCGTGGCGGCCGGCCGGTGCCCATGTCGCGGCGCCGTGCCGGCCGCGAGGCAGGAAAGGTGGGGAAGGGGCCGGTTGGGGCGGAATCGCGGCCGGCCCGGTCCGCGACAGCAGCCCGCAGGGAGAGCCGACATGGCCGAACTCGCTTCCTTCACCGTCACGCCGGACACCAGCGAGGCATATCGATTCAACAACGACGAGGTTCTGCGCATCCTCGAACTCTACGAAGGCCGCATCGAAATCGGCGCGAGCTGGATTGATGACGCAACCGGCCTGCAACGCTCGACGCTGGAAATCCGTGGCGGCGGCCTTTGGCTGGCCGAGAATCCGCTGGACAGCCTCGGAGACTGAAACCGCAGCGGGCCCCGCCCCGGCGTGCTACAATCCCCAACCGAAAGGAGCTGCACCATGACCGCAGCCGATATCGCCCCGTGGGCCTCGCCCGCAATTATCCTCGTTCTCTTCACCTGGCTCCGTATGGACCTCGGCCGGCGCATCGACCGTCTCGATCAGCGCATGGATCGCATCGAGTCCCGACTGGATCGCCTTGAGGCGCGTATGGACGCGCTTGATGACCGCCTCCGCGCCGTTGAGATCGCCATTGGCGCCATGGCAGCGAAGATCGACCTTCTCGAGCGATACTTCCTGAGGCGGAACGATCCCGACGGCCAGCCGTCGCCGACGGCCGCCGAATAGCTTCCCCCTGACCCCGGCCTCCGCGCCGGGGTTTTTCCTCGCCCCCCTAAAGAGCGCCCCGAGGCTTCGGCCCCGGGGCGCTTTTTTCGTGCCCCCTCTCGCGGCCGCCCGCGCTTCCGGGAGACCCGTCTGCCGCGCGGGGCCGGGACGCGCGCCCCTGGCGGCCGGCCGCTGCCCCATGGTCCGGCGCCGTGCCGGCCGCGAGGCAGAAAGGTGGGGAAGGGGTCGTTCGGGCGGAATTGCGGCCATCCCGGTCGCGACCGCAGCCCGAAAGGATTTCGCCATGACCCCGCTGTTGGACCTCGGCTTCGACGCCCTGGAACCCCGCCACGCCGTCGCCGAACTCGGCATCGACGCGCTGCCCCTGCGCGACAGCGTGCTGGAGGACAGCCTGCCCCGCTGGGGAGACCAGGCGACGCTGTTCCCCTGGGAGCCGACTGACGCCGGAGACGCCGGCTGATCCGATCGCCCCGATGCCCCCCGGCGTCGGGGCGATCGTTCTGTACCGGTTCCCGGGAGCGTCCCCTCGCCCGCGCCGCCATACCTGGCGGCGGTCGCTTCGCTCCGGAGGCCGGCATCGGGAGCGGAGGCGGCCGCCCCGGACCCGGGCTGCATCGTCCCCGCCGCCCGGTCGCAGGCTCCCTGCCGTCACGGCCGCTGCTGACGCCCGGCCCCGGAGCTGCGGAGGGAACGCCGGGCCGCGAGCGCCGCGCCGGGCGGGCTTCGCCCTTTCCCCCGTCACGCCGCCCGCTCCAGGCCCGGCTTGGAGCGGCGTCGAGACACTCGCTGCGCTCGCCCGGCGCCAGGCGCCGGATGACCGGCGCTTCGCGCCCCTGGGGAGCGTGCTGCGCACGCGCGAGGTCGTCTTGGCCTTCGGCACGCCGGGGGCGCTGCGCTGTGAGCCCCCGGCAGGCCGAAAGCCGTTGGTGGGGGCCGAGACAGCCGGAGACGCGGGGCCGGGACGGGGGAGCGGGCGGGTCGAGCGCTGGCCGGGAAAAGGTGGGGAAGGGGTTGTGGGGGCGGAATCGCGGCCATCCCGGTCGGCGGTGGTGATCCGGAAGGAGGATCGGTCATGGCGAACATGGATGCACGCCTTTCGCTGCAGGAGCTGGCGTCGCGGCTGGCGGCCGAGATCGAGGCGGTCTGCGCCTACTATCTGCCGAACGGCCGGCAGGACGGCCGGTTCTGGCAGGTGGGCAGCGTCGCGGGCGAGCCCGGAAGTTCGCTGCGCGTCAATCTGGCGGGCCGTCTTCGGGGCCGCTGGAAGGACTGGGCGAACGGGCGGGATCGCGGCGACGCGCTCGACCTCATCCGCGCGGTCCGGGACCTGGCGTCTCTCGGCGAGGCCGCGAAGGAGGCCCGGCGCTTCCTCGCCCTGCCCGATGCTGAGCGGCCGGCGCCGGCCGTGTTCGCGAGCGCCTGCCGTCCGGTGAACCGGGCGGGCCTGGAACAGGTGCTGGCCCGTTCGCGCGCCGTGCGTGAGGACGACCCGGCCGGGCGCTATCTCGCCTCGCGCGGGCTGGCGGTGGAGGATGCCCGGGATGCCGGTATCCGGTTCCGGCCCGACGCCTGGGTGCAGGTGGAGGGGCAGAAGCGGGAGCTGCCGGCCCTGCTGGCGCCGATCCGGACGCCGGAGGGGACGCTGGAGGGCGTGCAGCGCATCTTCGTCGACAGGCAAGGCGGCAAGGCGGCGATCGCGGACCCGAAGCGCACCAGCGGGCGGCTCGACTCCGGCGCGGTCTGGTGGCCCGCTGACGCGAAAGTGCGCCATGTGCTGCTGACCGAGGGCGTGGAGGATGCGCTCGCCGTCCGCCGGGCCTTGGGCGCGCATGGCCGCCGGCATATCGCCATCGCGGCTGCCGTGTCCGCCGGGCGCATCCACCGCGTGGCCCTGCCGGCCGGCGTGGAGCGCGTGACGCTGGTGCAGGACCGGGACGCCGCCGGTGCGGAGGCCTGGGAAGCGCTCCGCCGCGAGCATGCCGGCTCGGGACTGCTGGTCGGGCGCATCGTCGCCAGCGCGAAGGATGCGAATGACGACCTGCTCCGGCTCGGCCCCGCCGGATATCGCCGCATGCTGATGTGCGGGGGGCTGCCGGCCTGAGCCTGGATGCCCGGCGCCGCGAGGCGTGGGCATCTGTCGCGTACCGGTCCGGGGCGCGGCCCGGAAGGGAATGCGGGACGTTCGGGCGGGGCGGTCGCCCTCGCCGGCCGGCATCCGGCCGATGCGGCCGGGAAAAGGTGGGGAAGGGGCCGGTCGGGCAAATCACCGAAGGAGACGAGACGATGGACGGCGACGCATACTGGACCGTGGATATCCTGCTGCCCTACTACACCGGCGAGCAGCGTTGGCGGTGCGTCCATGGCGGCACGGGCGAGGAACTGGCCCGGCGCATGCTGGACGCGGAGCGGCGCAACGGCAACCGGGCGCGCCTGCGCCGCTGGCAGGCCGAGGTCGTCGACGCCGACGAGGCGTATGACCTGGCCGGAGCGGTCCCGGTCCCTCGGACAGCCGGCGGGCTGGACAACACGATCCCCTTCTGAGGCAGAGAGCCCCGGCGTTTCGGTGCCGGGGCTTTCTCTCTGTACCGGTCCCGCGGCGTGCTCCCGGCCGGCTCCGCTATCCGGAACCCTGCCGGGGCTCTCCGCAGGCTCCGGCCCCGCCAGGAACCCGGAAGACTGCGCCTCGCAATGGCGCCGGCCGCGTTGCCGATCAGGGATCGGCAAGTCGCTTCGCTCCGGGGCCGGGAAGGAGGAGCGGATTGGCCCGGCGTTCCGACTTCCCGGTAGGAAAAGGTGGGGAAGGGGTTGTCGGGATGAATTCGCGGTCACTCCCGGTCGCGATCGCACTCCGATGGAGACAGATGATGTCGATCCCCGCCAACCGCGCCCTCGCACCGTATCGCCCGTTCCGGATCGTCCGCGCGGCCGCGTTCGATGACGAGCCGGCCGAGATCCGCAGCTACGCCAGCCGCGAGGATTGCGAGCGCGGCCTGTTCGACTGGATCGCCGAGAGCGTCGTCCGCGACGAGATCTCCGGCAGTTCCTGGAATGCCGGCGAGGGATGGTACGTCTTCGCCGCCAGCGAGCATGGCGAGCTTCGCCACTGGCGCTATGAGGGCCCGGAGGGCGGCTCGCATTTCGGTCCCTGGCCGGAGGAGGAGGAAGCCGCCCGCCGGCGCGCAACGGCCGACCAGCCCTGGCCGTTCTGACCGATGAAGCCCCGGCGCCCATGGCGTTGGGGCTTCTCCTCTGTACCGCCCGGCGCCGAATGGCGCCGGGCTTTCCGCATGTTGCGGCCGCTCCGCCGTCCCGCCGTCAATATCGCATTGCGCGGCCCACGGGCTCCGCAATGTGGAGCCGGTTCCGCGTCCCTGCGCCCTGTTCTCCGGCTCGTCCCCTGCCCACGCCCAATCGGCCCCTTGCCTTCGGCAGGCCGATTGGCTTATCGTGAGGGAGCCGGAAGCAAGTCGAGAGAAAAGGTCGTCAGACCTCTGCAACAAGTTGCGATTTTCGATCAGGTTCTGATGACGATTCCAGCAGGCGCCGTCATAGGCGGGCGACAGAGGCCGAGAATGCAATACAGGGGCTTGGGCGGAAGAGGCGGAAACACGTCATGAACGGCAGGCGCACA
>JAPOZD010000341.1 GCA_026706245.1 Alphaproteobacteria bacterium | reverse complement strand
GCGCCCGGACCCAGACGGTCCCGGTCGAAGACGGCGAACGGGCGCATCCGGCGCTCGCGGGCCGACCAGGCCGGCCGTTCGCCGGCCGGGGCCGCCGCCCCGCCGGAGGCAAGCGGCTCGAATCCGAGTTCCCCGCCCACAAGCTCGCCGAGCACGCGGAGGTTCACGATCTCCGCCGGCACGTCGTCGTAGAAATAGCCGTATTTCTCGCGGTAGAGGGCGGCGAAGGACCGCCAGATCGCCTCCCGGTCCACCGCTCCGTCGAGCGGCACCGTCACCTGGTAGCTCTGGCCGATATAGCCGACATCGATCCCGCGCCGGAAGCGCAGCTCCCCCCCGGTGTCCAGCCTTGCCAGCAGCGCTGCGACCCGGTCCGCCATCTCCTCCAGCAGCGCTCCGGTCGCCGCCTCGTCGAGCTCCCCGAGCGGCGCCTTGTGGGTGCGCACGATGTCGTAGGCGGGCGGCGCGACCAGGAGGCCGAGCGCGGACAGCACGCCCGCCCGGAGCGGAACCATGACCCGCCCGATCCGGAGCTTCGCCGCGAGGTGGCAGGCATGCAGCGGCCCCGCACCGCCGAACGCCACCAGAACCGCCTGCCGGGGATTGCCGCCGCGCTCCGTTATGTGCATGCGCACCGCCGCCGCCATTGTCTCGTTGACCACGTCATGCACGGTCCATGCCGCTTCGAGCGCGGACTGTCCGCGCGGGCGCGCAAGCTGCTCCTCGATGCCGGCCCGCGCCGCCTCCCCGTCGAGGCGCATCGAGCCGCCGGCGAAATTGCCGGGATTGAGGTAGCCCAGCAGCAGGTCGGCGTCGGTCACGGTCGGCCGGGTGCCGCCGCGCCCATAGCAGATCGGCCCCGGGTCGGCGCCGGCGCTTTCCGGCCCGACCTGCACGAGCCCCATCTCGTTGATGGCGGCGATGCTGCCGCCGCCCGCGCCGATCTCGATCATGTTGACCGCCGGCACCGCCACCGGAAAGCCGCTGGAGCGCGTGAACCGCCGGGACCGCGCCACTTCCAGCTCATCGGTGATCGGCAGCGCGCGCTCGCGGATGAGGCACGCCTTGGCCGTCGTTCCCCCCATGTCGAAGGAGAGCACTTCCGGCAATTCGAGCAGTTGCGCGATCTGCCGCCCGACAATGGCGCCCGCCACGGGCCCCGACTCGATGAGCCGCAGCGGGAAGTCGCCCGCCGTCTCGGTGGAGCCGAGGCCGCCATTGGAGAGCATCACGCGCAGCGGCGCAGCGTAGCCGGCGCCTGCAAGCCCGCCGTCGAGATTGCCGAGATAGCGCTGGACGAGCGGCTTCACATAGGCGTTGACCACCGTGGTGCTGGTGCGTTCGTACTCCTTGATCTGCGGCAGCACGTCGGCGGAGGTCGTCACCGCGATTTCCGGCGCAAGTTCGCGCAGGAGCCGCGCCGCTTCCCGCTCGTTTTCCGGATTGACATAGGAGTGCAGGAAGGCGACCGCGACCGAGCCCACGCCCTCTTTCCGCATCAGCGCCACGGCCGCCTCGATCTCCTCCGGGGAGACCGGGCGAAGGACCGTGCCGTCGCTGTAGGTGCGCTCGCCGATGGGGATTCGCAGATGCCGGGGCACCAGCGGCGCCGGCGGGTCGGCCCAGAGTTCGTAGGTCGTCACCCGGACATGGCGGCGAAGCTCCAGCACATCGCGGAAGCCCCGGGTCGCGAGCAGCGCCGTGCGCGCGCCCTTGCGCTCGATGACCGCGTTTGCGACCAGGGTCGTGGCATGGGCGATGCGTCGGGTGCGGGCGACGTGCTCGGCATCGACGCGGCCGAAGGCCCGCAGGCCCTCCAGGACGCCCACCGACGGATCGGCAGGGGTCGTCAGGCATTTCTCCGCGTGGATGGCGCCGGACCACTCGTCATAGAGCACGAAATCCGTGAAGGTGCCGCCGACATCGCAGCCCAGCCGGTACGCCGCCTGTTTGTCGTTCATCGCTTCGGACGGCAGGTCAGCAATCCGCGGCCGACCAGCCGGCGAAGCGGCCGGGCCAGACCTTCGGATCGACCATGCTGCGCGGCGGCTCCCCGGCGATCACCTGGGCAATCTGGTCGGCGACCCCGTGCATCATGGCGTGGACGCCGAGGTCGGTATTGGACGCGATATGCGGGGTGACGATCACATTGTCCATCGCCAGCAGCGGGTTGTCCGGCAGCGGCGGTTCGGGATCGGTCACATCCAGCGCCGCGCCCGCCAGATGCCCTTCCCGCAAGGCCCGGATCAGCGCCTGCTCGTCCACCACGGACCCGCGCGAGGCGTTCACCAGATAGCCGCCTTCGGGGATCATGCGCAGCTCCCGCTCGCCGACCAGATGGCGGGTGCCCGGCGCCAGCGGCACATGCAGGGTGACGAACTTCGCATCCGTGAAGACGGAGTGGAAATCGCCGGTCAGGGTCACGCCCTCGGGGGTCTCCTGCCCCTGGTCCACAAGGGGGTCGCAGACGCGGACATTCATGCCAAGCCCGAGCGCGCAGGCCGCCGCCACGCGCCGCCCGATGCGCCCGTAGCCGACGACGCCCAGATTGCGCCCCCGGAGCTCCGTGCCCCGCATCTTCTCGCGGTCCAGGGACCGGCCTTCCCTGAGGAAGCGGTCCCCGGTCATCACGCGGGCCGCGAGCGCCGTCAGCAGCGCGACCGTGTGCTCGGCCGTGGACTGGCTGGGCGCGTCGGGATTGTGGATGACGACGATTCCGCGCTCGCCCGCCGCCTCCACATCGATCTTGTCCACGCCGATGCCGGGCGTGGCGAGCATTTTCAGGCGGTTGCCGGCGCGCGACATGAACGCCGCATCGGCCGGTCCGCGGCCCACGACCACGATATCCGCGCCGGAGACCTGCTTCAGCTCCGGATCGACGACCACCTCCGCCATCTCCCGGATGCGGTCCGCCGCCCCCATCGTGAGCTCGTTTTGCATCACCACCTTGACCGGCATGCCGCGTCCCCCTCTCTGCGCCCATCGGTTTCGTTATACACGCGGATTTGCCGGGTGTCGCATTTCATCGATCATGAACAATTTCCGGTATTTATGAATTTTGTTCCCGATATGATCTTGACATCTGGCGGAGTGTGGTATGATGGTCCCCGGGGAGGCGGCATCCGGAGCCGCTTCCTCCGGCGTTGCGCGGCCGAGCGGCGCCGTTTCTGAAAACCCCCGATTCAGCCGACGGGAGGGGTGCGCCCTCTGCCTCGCGCGCGCAATCAGGTGCGCGAACCGCGCCGGCGCCGACATGCGCCGGCGCGCGCAGGGGCACCCGCGCAGGATACGCGCGGAAAAGGGACCCGCTCCCGGTCGGACAAGGAGACACGGATGACCGCAACCGACCCCCGCCCCGCCCTGGCGGCAATGCTCGCCGAAAGGCTGGCCCCGGCCGTCGAAGCCCTCGCCGCTGCCTATGTTGAGGACGCCAGCCCGGAACCGCCGCCCCCGGACGACCGCGCCATCGCCGAGCGCCACCGCGCCGCCCGCGCCCAACTCGACCATCTGCACAAGCTCCTCGCCGTGCTCGACTGGGCCGGCGCCCACCTGCCCGAACCGGCGCCCGCGCCTGTCGAGGAGCCGGAAGAAGAGCCCTGGGAGCCGCCGCCCGCCGTCAAACCCGATTACGACGGCAGCGAGGACGAGTTCCACTATGGCGGCGAGGCCTATGTCGGCAGCCAGGAAACGCCCGAGTTCAGGGCGTGGCTGGAAGACATGGAGCGCCGCTTCGGGCCGGTCCCGATCGACGACGGCCGCCCGGGCAGCCTGAACGAATGCAGTGTCAGCGGGCGGACATTCATCGGCAAGCTGACGACCCCCGAGTTCAGGGCATGGCGCGAAAGACAGCACCGCCGCACGGAGGAATCCCTCGCACGCTACCTCGACCGCGCCGCAAGCGCCGGCCCGGACAGGCGGAAAACCATCCCGGAACCCCCGCCGCATGACAAAACATGACATCCCATGACACCTCGCAGGGAGGCCGCACGCCTCTTGCGTCACCCCGGACGGCGCGTCAGCGCCGAGCCGGGGTCTCCCGACGAAGGATCGCCCTTGTTGCACGAGGCCCCGGATCGGGGTCCGGGGCGACGCAAAAGGAGGGCCGCCCCCGCATCCTGGACAGTCATGACATCCCCTGACACGTCGCGCGGCGTCTCCGCCGGCGGGAGCCCATCCGGCCCTGGCGACCACGAACCGGTAGGGCGCGTCCGTTTCCTGGGCTTCCACGATGTCATGGCCTTCCGTGGCGCAGAAATGGCGCATGTCGATGGGCGAACAACATCATGCCTGAAACGACTGCGGTATATACGCCCGGCGCATACAGATCATGACATCGCATGACATCCCATGACACATCGCCGGAGCGGACCGCGTCAGCCGATGCGGTCCCTCACGGCGGCGACGGCCTCCAGCATGCGTTCGTGGTCGCCGACGAAACGGAGCGCGATATGGCTGGCGCCGCGCTCCGCATAGCCGCCGATCCAGTCCGCCGCGGCTTCCGCCGGCCCGGCGAAGGCGGTCTGGCGGCGGCGAATGACGGCGGCGGGTGCGCCGTAATAGCTCTCCAGATAGGCGTCGATGCGCGCATTGCCGGCGTCGGCGTCCCCGTCGAGCGCAATTGTCAGATAGACCGCGCCCTCGACCGCGCCCGCCGGGCGTCCGGCGGCAGCGGCGGCGGCCTGCACCGTGCGCCACCGCTCGCCCCAGCCCTCGGCGTCGGGGCCGGTCGGGAACCAGCCGTCGAAATGCC
>JAPOZD010000391.1 GCA_026706245.1 Alphaproteobacteria bacterium | reverse complement strand
GCGCCTCGGCTGCGCGCTGCATGGTCGCTTCGTCGAATGGCCGGCCGATGAGTTGCAGGCCGAGCGGCAGGCCCGCGCTGTCGAGTCCCGCAGGCACCGAGACCCCCGGCAGGCCCGCGAGGCTCGCCGGCACGGTGAACACGTCGTTCAGATACATCGCAATCGGGTCGTCCATCTTCTCCCCGAGCGGGAAGGCTGCGGTCGGCGCGGTCGGCGTCAGCACGGCATCGACCCGCCCGAACGCCTCCTCGAAATCGCGCGCAATCAGCCGGCGGACGCGCTGGGCCTTGGTGTAGTAGGCGTCGTAGTAGCCGGCGGAGAGCACATAGGTGCCGATCAGCACCCGTCGGCGCACCTCGGCCCCGAAGCCGGCGCGGCGGGTGCGCGCATACTGCTCCTCCACGACTTCGGCGGGGGAGCGGAGGCCGTAACGCACGCCGTCATAGCGGGCGAGGTTGGACGACGCCTCGGCAGGCGCCACGATGTAATAGGCCGGCAGCGCATAATGCGTGTGCGGCAGGGAGATATCGACGATCTCCGCACCGGCCTCCTCCAGCCAGCGTGCGCCCTCCCGCCAGAGCGCGTCGAGCTCGTCCGGCATGCCGTCCACCCGGTATTCGCACGGCACGCCGATGCGCAGCCCGCGCACGCCGCCGCCGAGCGCGGCCTCGAAATCCGGCACGGGCATGCGCGCGCTGGTGGAGTCCTTCGGATCGTGGCCCGCCATGGCGGCAAGCAGGATGGCCGCGTCGCGCACGCTCCGGGTCATCGGCCCCGCTTGGTCCAGCGAGGAGGCGAAGGCGACGATGCCCCAGCGCGAGCAGCGCCCGTAGGTGGGCTTCATGCCCACGATGCCGCAAAAGGCCGCCGGCTGGCGGATCGAGCCGCCCGTATCCGTGCCGAGCCCGGCCGGCAGGACGGATGCCGCGACCAGCGCGGCCGACCCGCCCGAGGAGCCGCCCGGCGCGCGCGGGCGCGGGTCGTCCTTCGCCTTCCAGGGATTGACCGCCGGGCCGAAATGCGAGGTCGCGGTGGAGGAGCCCATCGCGAACTCGTCGAGATTGGTCTTGGCCGCAAGCGCCGCGCCGGCTGCGATGAGATTGGCCGTCACCGTCGATTCATAGGGCGGGACGAAGCCCTCCAGCATGGCCGAGGACGCCGTGGTCCGGACGCCTTCGGTGCAGAACAGATCCTTGACCGCAACCGGCATGCCGTCGAGCGGCAAGGCAGGCTCTCCGGCCGCGCGCCGCCGGTCCGCCGCCCGCGCCGCTTCCAGCGCCCGCTCTGGCATGAGGGTTACTACGGCATTCAGCGCCGCCGCGGCCTCCAGCGCCGCCAGCCGGTCCTGGACCAGCTCGACCGCGGAGAACTCGCCGCTTGCGAGGCCCGCGCGGATGTCTGCAAGGCCGAGGCGGCGCATCATTCCACCACCTTGGGCACGGCGAAGAACGCGCCGGCGGCATCGGGCGCATTGGAGAGGATGCGGTCCGGGTAGCCGCCGTCGTCCACCTTGTCGGCGCGCCAGGGCAGGCTGTGGCCCCCAACCGAGGTCATCGGCGCCACATCGTCGGTATCGGCTCCGTTCAGGGTTTCGACCCAGCCCAGGATTGCGCCGAGTTCGGCGGCGAGCGCGTCCGCCTCCTCTTCGGCGATCTCGATGCGGGCGAGCGCGGCGATGCGCTCGACGGTCGCGCGGTCCAACGCCATCGGCGCCGCTCCCCCCGGGGAAATTCCAGCCGCACCGATACCCCGTCCGCATCCGGGCTTCAAGGCGGGCCCGGCGCGGCACACCTTCCGCCCCTGTGACGACAAAGCGGTCGGGGTTATGCTGAGCGCTCGCATCCGCAACCGGGAACCGCTTTGCCCATGCCGACCCAGCAGACCAAGGGGCCGCTCAGCGGCGTCACCGTCATCGACCTCACCCGCGTGCTGGCGGGGCCGTATTCCACCATGATCCTCGCCGAGCTCGGCGCCCGCGTCATCAAGGTGGAAACGCCCGGCCGGGGCGACGATGCCCGCGAATACGGCCCGTTCGTGAACGGCAAGTCCGCCTATTTCATCTCCGTCAACCGCGGCAAGGAGAGCATTGCGCTCGACCTCAAGAGCGACGGCGACCGCGCTGTCTTCGAAGCCCTGCTGGCGGGCGCCGATGTGGTAGCGGAGAATTTCCGTCCCGGCACGATGGAGAAGCTCGGCTATGGCTGGGACGACCTCAAGGACCGCTACCCGGCCCTGATCTACGCCGCCTGCTCCGGTTTCGGCCATTCCGGCCCGCACTCCAAGCGCCCGGCCTATGACATGGTCGTGCAGGCGATGGGCGGCATCATGTCGATCACCGGTCAGCCCGGACAGGAGCCGACCCGCGTCGGCATGTCCATCGGCGACATCGGCGCCGGGCTGTTCACGACCATCGGCATCGTGACCGCGTTGTACGACCGGGCCCGGACAGGCCGGGGCCGCAAGCTCGACATCGGCATGCTCGACTGCCAGATCGCGCTCTGCGAAAACGCCGTCGCCCGCTACAGCGCCACCGGCAAGGCGCCGGGGCCGCTCGGCGGGCGGCATCCCTCGATCACGCCGTTCCAGACCTTCCGCACCCTGGACGGCTGGATGGTGGTGGCCGCCGGGAACGACATCATGTTCCGCCGGTTCTGCGACATTCTCGACAGGGCAGACCTGAAGGACGATCCGCGTTACGCATCCAACAATCTGCGAAACGAAAACCAGGCGAGCCTGGAAGCCGGGATCGAGACCGTCCTCGCCGCCCGCAGCACGGCCGATTGGCTTGCGCTGCTCGATCCGGCGGGCATCCCGGCAAGCGGCATTAACGACATCGCCACCGTGATGGCGCATCCGCAGGTGGAGCCGCGCAATATGGTGGTCCAGGTGGACGACCCGACCGCGGGGCGGCTTGAGGTCGCGGGCAACCCGATCAAGCTTTCCGGCTACGACGATCCGACGGCCCGCGCCACGGCCCCGGACGTGGACCAGGACCGCGAGCGAATCCTCGAGGAACTGGCTGCGCGCGCCGTCTCCGCCTGACCATGAGCGAGCTGCCGTGACCGTCCGGCGGCGGTTCTGGCGCTGGACCCTGCGCCTGACCGCCGCTTTTCTGGCGGCGCTGGTTGTTGTCGTCGCGGCTGCGCTCCTCTGGCTGAGCAGCTCCCTTCCCCAACTGGACGGCGAGCTGCGCCTGCCGGGCCTTGAAGAGCCGGTCCAGATCCTGCGCGACCGCTACGGCGTGCCGACGATTCGGGCCGCCAATCCGGCCGACGCCGCCTTCGGCCTGGGTTATGCCCATGCGCAGGACCGGTTTGCGCAAATGGAGATCATGCGGCGCGGCGCGTCCGGGCGCATGAGCGAACTCGTGGGGAGCATGGCGCTCGGCTTCGACCGCTATGCGCGCGGCCTCGGCCTCCGGCGGCAGGCAGAGAGCCAGGCGGCCGCGCTTCCGCCCGATCTGCGGCGGGTCACGGAGGCCTACGCCGCCGGCGTGAACGCCTGGCTGGGCGCACGCAGCGGGGCGCTCCCCTGGGAGCTCGCAATCCTGTTCTACGACCCGGAGCCCTGGAGCGTCGCGGATTCAATGCTCTGGGGGCGGGTCATGGCCTTCAGGCTGATCGGCAATTGGCGGGCCGAGGCGCTGCGCGCGCGCATGGCGGAGCGGCTGACGCCGGAGCAGATAAAGGACCTGTGGCCGCCCGCTGCGGTGGACGATCCCGTGACCCTGCCGGGCCTCGGCAGTACCGGCGCCTCGAATGTCTGGGCCTTAACGGACCCGGCGGTGCTCGCCAACGACCCGCATCTCGGCCTGACGATCCCGAACGCCTGGTATCTGGCGCGCATGGAGACGCCGGAAGGCGTGCTGGCGGGCGCTACGGCGCCGGGCACTCCCTTCATGGTGCTCGGCCACAATGACAGCATCGCCTGGGGCCTGGCCACGCCCTACACCGACACCGCGGACATCGTCACGGAACCGGAGGTCGCCGCCATTCACCGCGAGACGGTGGCGGTGCGCTGGGGGGACAGCGTCGAGCTTGAACTGCGCCGGACCCGAAAGGGCGCGGTCGTCTCCGATTTCTCCGATGCGCTGCCGGAAGGCTGGGCAGTCGAGAGCCCGGCCTTCCGCGACGACGACCGGACCGCCGAGGCGCTCGGGCGAATGAACCGGGCGCGCGACTGGCAGGAGTTCGTCGCGGCCCTTCGCAATTTCCACTCCCCGCAGCAGAACATCGTCTATGCGGACAGGGCCGGCCGCATCGGAATCGTCACGCCGGGACGGGTGCCGGACCGGCGCAGCGGCTTCGATGTATCCGAGAAGACGACATGGTCCCGCCTCATCCCCTTCGACCGGCTGCCGCGGCGGGCCGATCCCCGTTCCGGGCGCATCGTCAACGCCAATAACCGCCTGGTGGACGAGACCTATCCCTACTATCTCGGCCGCGAATGGGGCGCGCCCTACCGCGCAATCAGGATTCACGAATTGCTCAATGCGCAAGCGGGCCATGCGGCAATCCAGAATGACGCCGTATCCCTGTCGGCGCGCGAATTGCTGCCTCTGCTGCTGGCTGCGGTTCCCGATATGCGCCTTCGGGCCTGGGACGGCGATATGGACCGTCACCGGCCGGAGCCGCTGATCTACATGGCCTGGATGCGCGAGGCGATGCGCGCCGTGTTCGCCGACGAGCTGGGGCCGCTGTTCCATAACTGGTGGGCCTACCGGCCGCTCGTGCTCCGCCGGGCGCTGCTGGACCGCCCCG
>JAPOZD010000052.1 GCA_026706245.1 Alphaproteobacteria bacterium | reverse complement strand
GATTTGTCATTTTGGGCCAGTGGGTTGAGGCGTGCCTCGGTCGGAATCGGCGCAAAGGGCTTGACGGGAATTTCGGGAAATGACTCAACAACGACATGAGCAATCCCGAGTCGCCGCGCCGCCCCTCGACGGGTGCAGCGCCCGAGACTTCCGCGCAGAAGATCGCCCGCCTGGAGGAAGAGAACGCCCGGCTTCGGGAGGAAAACGCCTGGCTTCGGCAGCAGAACGCGCGACTGGAAGAGCACGTCGCGCGTCTCGTCGAGCGCATCGAGGAGCTGGAGCGCCGTCTCGGCCTGAACAGCCAAAACAGCGGCAAGCCGCCTTCGAGCGATGGGCTGAAGAAGCCGAAGTCGAAGCGGCGAACCCGAAGCCTGCGCGGCAAATCGGGCCGCAAGCCCGGCGGGCAGCCCGGCCACAAGGGCAAGACGCTGCGCCGCAGCGATCACCCGGATCGGGTCAAGGACCACGTGCCTTCTTCCTGCAAGGGATGCGGCTCGTCGCTTTCGGACGCGGCCAAGGCGGGAACGCCGGTCGCCCGCCAGGTCTTCGATCTTCCCGAGCCGCGTCCGCTGAAGGTGACCGAGCACCGGGCGCATGCCAAGTGCTGCGGGCATTGCGGGACGGTGACGCGCGCGGCGTTCCCCGACGGGGTGTCGGCACCGGTGCAGTACGGCCCGCGCATTGCCGGCGTGGCGGTCTACCTCCAGCACGCCCACTTCCTGCCGGAGGACCGGCTCTCGCAGGTGATGGCCGAGCTGTTCGGCGCGCCGGTGACGGCTGCGACGCTGGCGACGATGAGCGAGAGGGCGGCCGAGCGACTGCGGGACGCGGCCTTGCACATACAGGACTTGGCGGCCGGCACGGCGCGGGTGAAGCACATGGACGAGACCGGGTTCCGGATCGGCGGGCAGACGCAGTGGCTTCATGTGGTCTGCACGCCGTTGCTTGCGGCGTACCGGGTCAGCGGCAAGCGTGGCGCCCTGCTCTCGGGTGTCTCCGGCATCGTCGTGCACGATCACTGGAAGCCGTACTTTGCGATGGAGGGGGTAGAGCACAGCCTGTGCAACGCCCATCACCTGCGGGAGTTGCAGGCGCTGGTGGACATCGAAGGGGAGGCCTGGGCTCGGCGGATGCAGCGGCTTCTGCGCCGCGCCAATCGCGCCGCCCGCATCGCGCTGGACAAGGATATCGCCGTTCCGGCGAGGCTGGTGGCGCTGATCGAGCGCCGATACGACGACATCATCGCCGGGGCGCTGGCCTTCCACGAGAGCCAGCCGCCGTTCTCGCCTGGCAAGAGGAAGAAGCGCCGGAAGCGACGGATCGGCCACAATCTGGCCTTGAGGCTGCGCGACCGCAAGAGCGCGGTGCTCCGGTTCCTGACCGACCTCGAGGTCGGGTTCACGAACAACGAGGCGGAGCGCGATCTTCGGATGATGAAGCTGCGCCAGAAGATCTCCGGGGGCTTCCGTTCCGTGCAGGGGGCCGAGAACTTCGCCATCCTGCGCAGCATCATCACCACCGCCAGGAAGCAGGGCCGGAACATCATCGACGCCCTGATGAGCCCATCGGATCGGCTCATCGCCACCGTCAAGTGCGCGTAAGCGCGCCCGGCAAGACCTCTCCAACAGCGGAATTATCCCCATGAACAACCTGGGCAGTTACGAAATTTATTGAAGAGTGGCTTGACAAATTCCCGTCAGCAGTGCGACAGTCGAGCGTTGCCAAGTCGCTGTCATCGGCCACGCTGTGCTGTAGTAGCTCAGAGCTTGATCTCTCAACGAAGGTGGTCCCCCCACGACGTGTGACGTGTATGCAGTATCAACTGACGAAGAGGAGCGAAGCTAGTGCGTTCATCTAACATTCTCTCAATGTCGGCAAGAGCGAAGGCACCTATCTGCGTTGCTGTTGCCGGCGTGTTTGCTATTGGCGCCTGTGCGACGAAACAGTTTGAGGAAATGCCACCGCTCGATGCGAGTAAACTGCGCGCTATGTCGTGCGAGGACATCGAGCAAGAATTTTTGATGCTGCAACGACACGAGAGAGGCGTTGACGAAGAAGCTACCAGCGGACAGGTCGAACAAATGCTTTGGGGTGGTGTCTGGTCTGTGATGGCCGACGAAAAGCTGGAGCACGTTGCACGCCAGAAAATTCGCGACAGGGAGCGCCAGCTTTACGAGGCTAGACTGAAAAAGGAATGCCCCTGAAACTCTCGGTACCCGTCTCCTTGGGGGCATGATTGCGTCTGCACACGTTAGTGCTCCGCAGGTTGGGCTGAGCGAAGCGGCAACCGGGAAGGGCGCCCGGGACTTATCCTTGCCGCAGCGGAGGCTTCTGTCACCTGAGCCCGCGAAGGGAGTGGCAGCCTTCGCCTCGGATAACCCACTGCGTAGGCGCCGCTTTCTCGTCTCGCTGGCGATCGGTCCCACATTCCGCCCAACAAGGCGGATCGGAACATGACGGATTTTGCGGGTTGGCTTCGTACCGAATTCGGGCGCTGCCACCGCGCGTGAGGCGCCGACCGTGCAAGTCCTTTTCCCTGAACATTCGAGCGCATCAGGTCGGATTATCGACGACCGCCTGAATCGCGCTCATTCGATCATTTGCGCGGGTGAGCACGTCACCGGCGTCAATCAGCGGGGACGGCCTCTCCGTGCGCGACAGGCCTTTCCTTGGCCCACTTGTCGAGGTCAACCACCCGCCATCTCACGGCGCGCAGGCTGATCCTTATCGGCTCCGGGAAGCGCCCGGCGCGCATCTGACTGTAGATCCAGCTTCGCGAGACGCCGTAGCGCTCCTCGACCTCCTCGCGGCGCAGCAGCTCGCGCACCTTACCGATGCTCATGGCAAAATCTCCCTCGTTTCGTTCGGGACGGGGCCGCATTCCCCGCCGCGTTCTCGCCGCCGCCGTCACGGCCGACCCACCGTCAGCGGACAATCAACCTCGCTTTTGGTCAGCATCGCCTCGATCTCGCAGTTGGCGATGGTCCGGCCGTAGGTGTCCTGGATGTGCTTGCCCCAGCCGCTGGTGGGGTCGTGCGGGGGAATGACCTCGAACTGCACCTGGATCAGAAGACCGAGAAGGAGGCAGGCGGGGAAGCCGGCGGCCATCATGAGACCCGCCCGGCGCCTGCGACCTCGCCTCTCGTTCCGGGCCCAGCGCACGAAGTCGGCCTTGAAGGTCAGGAGCACGGCCTTCAACTCTGCCGTCGCACTTATCGCCGCCTCCCAGGGCTCGTGAGCCTCGTCCCGCGGCGGCTCGGGCGGCGCTTCCATACCGGCGGCACCCCCGCCGGGCGCCTCTGCCGGCTCGACAGCGGTTTCCTGCGCCGCCTGCGGCGGTGGCAGTCCAAGCCGTCCCCGCTCGTCGAGCAGCCCCCGGAAGTAGCGCTCCATATGCGGCATTCCGCTGCGTAGCCGCGCATCGCCGACGCGCTTGCCCGTCGCGGCGAAAATCACCCCGAAGCAGGATGCCGGTTGCCGCGGGTTGCTGGCCGAACCGGGCCCGGCCGCGCCCGCAGCTTCGTCCGTCCCGGCATTGCCGCTGCGGGATCCCTTCCCCGGCTCATGCCGCTGCCCGTTCACGGGCCGCGTCTCACGATCCGCGTCCCGGTCGATGCCGTTCGGCATCTTCGGCCTTTTCGTCGTCATCGCATGCCTCCTGCGGCCGCCATCGGCCGGCTCGATCGACTGCCCGCAGCGGCGTTGGCCGCCGCCCGCTCCTTGCGCAGCACGTAGGGGTTGGGATCGGCCAGGTAGCAACAATCAGGCCGCTCCCAGTAACGAGCGTGATGGAGATAGAGCGCGTCGCGCTTGATGTCCTTCGCCGCACCGATCACGTACTGACGGTCCGGCCCCAGCGTCATCAGGTCGTCCGGCGTCACCAGACGCTCGCGCACCAGGCCGAAGGACTCCCCCGCCTGCCACTGGGTGTTGCCGGCGACGCGGCTGTCCGCGACGGTGCCCGAGCGGCTCTCGGTCCTGCCCTCGAAGGTGGCGGTGCCGATGGCCTTCGACATCGCCTCCGCCCCCTCCGCGTCGGTGCGCGGGAAGCCCAGGATCTGAACCACCTCGGCGAGGTCCAGCAGGGTCTTGCGGTGCTCCTTGCCCCAGGTCGAGTCCAGCGCCGAGATCGACTGGGCGAAGCACCAGAAATGCACCCCCTTGCCGGCGGCCATCGTGTAGCCGTCCATGACCGGCTTCAGGTAGCCGAGCCTCGGCATCTCGTCGATCACGATCAGCATGTCGCGCTCAAGCGGCCTGATGCTGGCGACCGCGTTGGGGATCGCGACCCAGAGGCGGAGCCAGCCCTTGACGTGCTCCACGGTCTCCTCCGGCACGACCACGAACAGGTCGGTGTCGCCGTCGGCCAGCATCATCGGATTGAAGTCCGTCCCGTCGGTGCTGGCGAGCAGCTCGGGGTAGTTGAGGAAGGAGAGCTGGTTGGCGATGGTGCTGAAGTTGGACCCGCCTTCCTCCTTGCCCACCTGCGCCTGCCGCTCGACGGCGATATGCGCGAGCCCGCCGGCGAAGCGCTCCGTGCGCCGGACCAGGTCCGCGAACTCCTCCCGCGCCTCCGGCCCCATCGAGAGCATGCGGTAGACCATGCCCAGGGTCTGGAGCTCGCGCGGCTCGCGGAAGCGCACCCAGGCGATGTAGCCGGCGATGATGGCGCGGGCGGACTCGTAGAAGTGCCGGCTGTTCTCGGGCCCGCCCGCTCTGGGCGGCGTCAGCAGGGCGTCGAGCAGCACGTTGATGTCGCGCACCGCGTGGC
>JAPOZD010000089.1 GCA_026706245.1 Alphaproteobacteria bacterium | reverse complement strand
GCTCCCAGTGCTGGAAATACGGCTGCAGGTCGGTCACCGTCAGCCACCGCACCGCAGCCATGGGCTTCGACTGGCCCGACAACTGGAAAGAGGTGCCGCTGCTGCAGAAGGTCGAGGGCAACACATGCACCTTCAAGGACGGCTCGACGACAGATGTCGACGCTATCATCCTGTGCACCGGCTATCTCCACTACTTCCCGTTCATGACGCCGGAACTCCGCCTTCGGAGCGCCAACCGGCTGGCGACGGCCGACCTCTACAAGGGCGTCATGTGGGTGGACAACCCGAAGCTGTTCTATCTCGGCATGCAGGACCAGTGGTACACCTTCAACATGTTCGACGCCCAGGCCTGGTATGCGCGCGACATCATCATGGGCCGCATCGAGGTGCCGGACCGGGACGCCCGCGCCGCCGATGTCGCCGAACGGGTGGCCAGGGAAGACGCCCTCGAAGACGACTACGCCGCGATCCGCTACCAGGGCGACTATGTCCGGGAGCTGATCGCCGATACCGACTATCCGAGCTTCGACGTGGACGGCGCGAATGACGCCTTCTTCCAGTGGAAGAAGCACAAGAAGCAGAACATCATGACATTCCGGGACAATGCGTACAAGTCGGTGATGACCGGCACCATGGCCCCGGTCCACCACACTGCCTGGGTCGATGCCATGGACGATTCGATGGAGAGCTATCTCCGGGAGGATTGACGCCGGCGGAACGCCGGGCCATGGCGGCGACGGAATGGGAGTGGGACGCGCTCTCGGCGGCCGCACTCGAGGCCTACCGCGCGGCGCGGCGTGCCGAGGCCGTCCATCTGTGGCGGCGGGCGGCCGCCCTGGCGGGGGACTTTCCGGAGGGCGATCCGCGCCGCGCCGCCGGCCGGAACAACAGCGCGCTCGCCTTCATGATCGACCAGGATCATGACGCCGCGGCCCGCGCCCTGTCATCGGCGCTTGTTGCATGGGACGCCGCGCTGGAGTGGACGCGGGGCATGGCGGTCAGCGCCGTGGCCCGCAGTTCGCTCTACCACCAGCGCATGGAACAACGCCATGCCGCAGTCTATGGCGACGTCCGGCGCGCGCGGCACCGCGAGTTCCTGGGCGGTGCCGCAGCCCTCACCCGCTTCAACCTCGCGATTGCCCGGCTGTTTCTGGACGACGACGAGACGGCCGATGCCCTGCTCACGACCGCTCTTGCCGAACGCGAGCAGGCGTTCGGGCCGAACAACACGGAAGCCGTCGAAATCGCGCGGGTGCTGTCCGGCCGGGCCGACGCCGACGGAGCCGACGACCGGATGGCCCTCTACGACGCCAGAATCCGGGCCGCCGCCGGCAACCCTGCGAGCGACGTGCTCGACAGCTGGCGCCGGGAACAGCCGCTGGAGATGACCGACACCCGCCGGCTTCTGGCCGCGGGCTATCTAACGGCCATCGTGCATGAACGGGATTTCCTGTAGCGCCCCGCTGCTTCGTTCCTATCGCGACGGATAGATTTCGCGGCGCAGGACCCCGGCAATCGACGCCGCCAGGGGGCCCAACGCCGCGGGCCGCGCCAGGTCGGGCTCGAGCTCCCGGACTGCGGCCTCGAGGTCGGCCAGTTGCGGGGGAACGGGCCGGCCGGTGACATCGAAAGCGCGCAGGGCTATCGGCACGAGACTGGCAAGCGCCATGTCGAGACACCGCCCGGCGCGGTCCTGCTTCGACCACGCGAGGAACACCGGACTCGCAACGTCGTTCTGGCCGAAACCGCCGGATTCGCTCCCGGGGAGCAGCGTGGCCTGGGCGTAGAGGCGGGCTTCCTCCTCATACCCGGTCTGGGCCATCGGCAGGCCTCCCATATGGGCGCGGCGGCCCTCGCCGCCCGGTTCGGCGGTCGTGAGCTGGTCGGGAAGCAGCGAAACGGCGCCGTCCAGGAGCTTCGCGCCCTGACGTCCGGCAAGAACGCAGAGATTGGCGCAGGCAGCGGTCAATGCGTCCATGGCGAGCACTGCATGGGGGTTGTGATAGCCGCCGGTCGATATGAAGCGACCGAAGGGGTGGTCCTCGTCGCTGGCGTCGGCCCATACCGGGTTGTCCGTCACTGCCTGAAGGGCCTCTGAGGCGGCTTCCGCGGCCATTGTCGCCGCCCGCCGGGCCTGACCCAGCATCCGCGGCGCGATCCGATAGCTCACCGGCGCCTGATAGGGACGCCGCCTGCCGCCGTGTCCGCCGCCCACCAGTTCGCGAAGGCGCCGGAGCGCCCAGCCGTCATGGGGATTGTTCCAGTAACCGTCCAGTGCGGGATCGAGATGGTCCAGCGGCGCGTTGAACGCCTCGAAGGAGAGCGCAAAGACCTGCGCCGCCCGTTCCAGGCGCCCGGCGGCGGCAAGCGCGGCATCGGTGACAAGGCCCGTGGCCGACGGCGATCCATTGATGAGGCACAGCACGTCCTTGGCCGCCGGTTTCATCCTTTCCGCCAGACCGGCGAACAGATGGCTCAGCGAGAGGATCTCACCCGCCCCGCCCTGACCCTGCGCCGGGACCGTCGGCAGGCTGTCCCCGTCGAGCATGGCGGCGACGCCCAGGGCGATGTCCGGCGATATCGCGGCATGTCCTTCCACGAAGTTGACCAGGGCGATGGCGCGCACGACGCGCTCAGGCAGCGGGTCGCCCCAGGATGCGGCGATACGGGCCGGCGACATGCCGGCCCACCGTTCCCGCTCCTCTGCGGTGAGCCTCTTGCGGGCAAACTGGCCGTATCCCGACGTAACCCCGTAAATCGTGACCTCGGGGTCATGGGCGAGAATGCGCTCCAGCCGGTGTCGCCCCTGCTGCATTGCCGCGAGGGCCCCGGCGCCGAGTTCGACCCCTTCGCCGTCCCAGGCTACCCGCCGCGCGGTCTCGAGCGTGAAATCGGCCCGGGTTTCCAGGAGTACCGTCATGATCCAATGCCCTGCCGGTTGAAGGGGGCGAGGCGCCCCGGCGCATATTCGCGCCGTCGTCTATAACAGGCACGCAAGAAAAGGGCCCGCCATCGCTGGCGGGCCCCCTTCGCAATGTCGAGCCGCAGGCCCGGCCTTACATGCCGGCCGCTTCCACCCAGGGCTTCCACTTGGCCTCGTTGTCGTCCATCCACTTCTGCGCCGCTGCGTCCGCTTCCATCTTGTCCACGTCCACCAGCTTGGCCATGACAGCGATGTCGAGGTTCGAGAAGCTCATGTTCTGCAGCACCTTGTAGGCCTTTGGCCATTTCTCGGCGAAACCTTTCCAGACGCCAAGCTTCAGATAGCCGTCCTTCGGGTTGCCGCAGTCATAGGCCTTGTCCGGGTTCAGGCCCCAGCTGGGATCCTTGCGGCAGGCCTCGTCATATGCCGGGAATTCCACGAACTTGCCCTCATAGAGCGCCTCGATGAAGTTGGGCGTCCAGTTGAACAGCACGATCGGGGCCTTGCGCTTGCTGGCGGATTTCAACTCCGCCCAGAGCGCGGCGGCCGAGCCTGCGTTCACCACCTTGAAATTCATGCCGAGCCCGTCCACGCGCTCCTGGTCGTGCTTCAGCCAGTCCACCGGGCCGGCAAGGAAGCGGCCCTTCGGCTTGGTCGCGGCGGTCGCGAACATGTCGGCGCACCCGTTCAGCGCCTCCCAGTCGGGCAGGCCGGGGCAGGCCTCCTCGACATAAGCCGGATACCACCATTCCTCGCGGGTCTTGGCCTCATGGGTCGCCGCCGTGATCACACAGCCCGCGTTCAGCTGCTTCTCGTAGCTGACGCCGAAGGCGCCCTGCCAGACCTCATGCACGAGGTGGATATCGCCTTCGCACATCGAGGTGTAGACCACCTGGCTGTCCGCGGATACGTAGGCGACCTTCTCGCCCACCATCTCCAGCATATTGCCGACGATACGAGCGCCCACGAGCTGGCTCGACCAGTTGTGGAGCGGAATGTTGATCGTATCGGCGGCGGCAGTCTGGGCGCCGGCGATCAGGAATGCGGCTGCGCCGGCTGCCTTCGCGATCTTTCGCATGACGATCCTCCCTTGGTCGTACGGCATCGAACCAATTTGAACCAATTCTACTTTCCGTTCGACGCTGATAAGCATGATTCATTTATAAAATCAGGATGTCAACCAAAGTTAAAGGTTAGCAACAGTGACAAATGGTTGGAAATGGTTGGTAATGGCATGGCTGGCTCGCACCGGGGACGGTATGGCGTTTCCCGGTCCGGGAAAAAGTCGTACCGTAATCCAGCCGCCTCGGGGCGGCCGGACGGGGAGGAAGACTTGGACGCCAAGATTGCCTGCCGAAGCGTCTGGAAACTGTATGGCAGGGACCCGGAGGGCTTTCTGGCCGCGCATGGCGGCGCGCCCCCTGACGACGCTATCGAGGCCGACGGCTATATCCCTGCCGTCCGCCATGCGAGCCTCGAAGTCTTCCCCGGCGAAATCCTGGTCATCATGGGACTCAGCGGTTCCGGCAAGTCCACGCTGGTGCGCTGCCTGTCCCGCCTGATCGAACCGACCGCCGGCGAAGTGCTGTTCGACGGTCAGGACCTGCTGAAGATTCCCGCCCGGGAGCTGATCGAAATCCGCCGCCACAAGATGGGGATGGTGTTCCAGCATTTCGCCCTGCTGCCCCACCGGACGGTGCTGCAGAACGTCGCCTTCCCGCTGGAGGTGCAGGGCGTCGATCGCGCGACACGGGAGAAGCGGGCGCTGGAAATCATCGAGCTGGTCGGGCTCCGGGGGCGCGACCGCTACTACCCGCGCGAGTTGTCGGGCGGCCAGCAGCAGCGCGTCGGCATTGCGCGCTCGCTGG
>JAPOZD010000374.1:3000-4818 GCA_026706245.1 Alphaproteobacteria bacterium | reverse complement strand
CGAAGTGGGCGGTGGGCGGACTGTCGGGAATCACCGTAACCGGCCAGCCCGCCAGTTCGCGGTCTCCGGCGAACACGGCGATGCGCCCGCCCGTCCGGATCGGCATGCTGCCTTCCGCCACCGCACCCGAACGCTCCAGCACTGCGCTGTCCGGCCCTGCGGCCAGCGTCACCTCCCCGTCCACTCCCGTCACACGCGCATGGACTTTGCTTCCTTCGGGTAGGTCGAAGCCCGTGCCCCCCGTCCCGGCGAACAGCGCCGGCCGCCCGGTATAGGCCGGCGGTTCGATCCACATATCGACGGAAGCCGGCACAACTGCGCGCGCCGCAGCGAAGGACGGCGCCAGCGCCCGCCCGAGCCGGTTGCCGGCGTCACCGCCGACAAAGCCGAATGCCGCCGCCAGACAGACCAATGTGAGGATGCGCAGGGCCCAGGGGTCCTGCGCCGGCATGACGCCGGCCGGCCACCCCGCCCGCAGCCGGCGAATTCGACCGGCAATCCGGGCCAGATGCTCTCCCCAGAGCGCCCGTGTAGCAGGTTCCGCCGCTGCAGGACGGTCTTCCAGGCTCGCCAGCGGCCGGTGCCGGAGGCCGCTTGCCCGTTCGACCTGGCGGTCCGCGGTTTCCCGCGATGGCGGACGGAACCGCCTCGCGGCCCGCCAGACCGACCATCCGAGCACGGCCGCCAGCACGCCGAGCACGGCCGAGTGGGTCCAGCCGTCCAGCCGGGGCAGCGCATCGCTCAACGCCAGGAGCAAAAAGGCCCCGAGGACCGCCTGGCCCGGCCAGAAGGCCGACCAGAGCGCCTGGCCGGCCAGCACCAGGCGCGCCTGCAGGCGCACCCGCGCGAGCCGCCGGCGGAGGCTCATCCGCCTCCGTCCGGGGCGCAAAGCCAGTCCGGCAGACGCTCCAGCGCCAGGTCTTCCTCAAAGGTCGGGCGGGCGCGCACCACGTCGAACCGGCCGCCCCGCACCAGCACTTCCGGCACGAGAGGGCGCCCGTTATAGGTCGAGGCCATTACGGCGCCATAGGCTCCGGCCTCGCAGAAGGCGACGAGGTCCCCCGCCTCCAGAGGCGGCAGCAGGCGTTCGTCGGCGAATTTGTCCGTCGTCTCGCAAACCGGGCCCACCACATCCGCCGGCCGGTATTCGGCTCCTTCCGGCGGAGCCGCGAGAGGCAGGATATCGTGCCAGGCCCCGTACATCATTGGACGGACCAGATCGTTCATGCCGGCATCGACAATAACGAATCGGCGCGCCGGTGTCTCCTTGACGGCGACCACCCGCGCGAGCAGGACGCCGGCCGGCCCCACCAGTCGCCGGCCCGGCTCCACCACCAATTCGCAACCGAGGCCGCCGACTTCCTCTTCAACGACCCTTGCGTAGCCGGCGAGCGGCAAGGGCGTCTCGTCCCGGTATCGGATGCCGAACCCGCCGCCGAGATCGAGACGCCGGATGGCGATGCCATCGGCCTCCAGCATGCGCGCGAGCTCGGCGACGCGGCCAAAGGCGCGGCGGTAAGGCTCCAGGTCGCCCAGTTGCGAGCCGATATGCACCGCAATCCCTTCCATCGACAGGCCGGGAAGCCCGGCAGCCTCGTGGAAGAGGGCCGGCGCCTCGGTCCAGGCGACGCCGAACTTGTCGGTCTTGCGACCCGTGCTGATCTGGTCGAGCGTTCCGGCATCGACATCGGGATTGATCCGGAGCGCGACGGACGCAGTCAGGCCGAGGCGCGCTGCGATGCGCGACAGGCTGCGGACCTCCGATGCGCTCTCGCAATTGATCTGGAGGATGCCGCTCCGGAGCGCAGCCTCCATTTC
>JAPOZD010000374.1:0-2990 GCA_026706245.1 Alphaproteobacteria bacterium | reverse complement strand
GTCTTGCCCACGCCCGAGAAGACGATCTTCTCCGGCGCAATGCCCGCTGCAAGCGCGCGCCTGAGCTCACCCTCCGAAACGACATCCGCACCCGCTCCGAGGCCGGCCAGCAGGCGCAGCACCGCTAGGTTGCCGTTCGCCTTCATCGCATAGCAGATGCGCGCCGGGGCCAGCGCCGCCTCGAATTCCCGATAAGCGGCCTCGATGGCGTCGGCGGAATACACATAGACGGGCGTGCCGACCCCGGCCGCCACGTCCGCCAGCCGGACGGGCCCTGCCGCCAGGCTGCCGCCGATATAGTCGAACGGCCTCATCTGGTGGGATAGGTCCTCGGGAAAGTCGCTTCCGACTCCGGCGGGTGTTCGAGATCGCTCTTGCGACCGCAGGCCGAAAGCGCGGCGGAGAGCGCGGCGAACAACAGGATCCAGCGCAAGGTTTTCACAGGAAACGCTCCCGCGCGGCCGCTGCGGCGCGGCGGACATTCTCCGGCGCGGTGCCGCCATAGCTGGTCCGCGCTGCAATCGACCGCTCTATGGAAAGGACATCGTACACGCTTTCGTCGATGCCGGCCTCAACTGCCTTCATGGCGTCGAGCGGCAGTTGCGACAACAGCAGCCCGCGCCGGTCGGCCTCGGCCACCAGCGCCCCCGTCGCGCGGTGCGCCTCCCGGAAGGGCATGCCGAGCCGGCGCACCAGCCAGTCGGCAAGGTCGGTGGCGGTGGGGTGGCCGACCTCGGCCGCGGCCCGCAGGCGCCCGGCGTCCGGCTCCATGTCGCGCACCATACCGGCGGCCGCCGCGATGGCCAGCATCAGCGAGTCGGCCGCCTCGAAGGTCGGCTCCTTGTCCTCCTGCATGTCCTTGCCATAGGTGAGAGGCAGGCCCTTGAGCACGGTGGCAAGCGCCGTGAAGGCTCCGAGCAGCCGGCCCGGCTTGGCCCGCACCAGCTCCGCTGCGTCCGGGTTGCGCTTCTGCGGCATGATCGAGCTGCCCGTGGTGAAGGCATCGGAGAGGCTGACGAAGCGGAACTGCGCGCTCGTCCATAGCACGACCTCTTCCGCGAACCGGGAAAGGTGCAACGCCGTAATCGCGCCCGCCGCCAGGAACTCCAGCGCGAAGTCGCGGTCCGAAACCGCGTCCATCGAATTGGCCGCCGGCCGGTCGAAGCCGAGCGCGGCGGCCGTCATTTCCCGGTCGATGGGAAAGGGCGTGCCGGCCAGCGCCGCCGCGCCCAGCGGCGACTCGTTCAAGCGGCGCCGGGCATCGGCGAAGCGCCCCCGGTCGCGGCCCAGCATCTCGACATAGGCGAGCATGTGGTGGCCGAATGCGACCGGCTGGCCGTTCTGCAGATGCGTGAAGCCCGGCATGGGCAGGTCCGGCCAGGCCTCGGCCTTCTCGATGAACGCGGCCTGCGCGTCGGCGAGCGCCGCGTCCACCGCGTCGATCTCGTCCCGCACCCAGAGTCGGAAATCGGTCGCCACCTGGTCGTTGCGCGAGCGCGCCGTATGCAGGCGGCCGGCGGCAGGTCCGACCAGCTCCGCCAGCCGGGCCTCGATGTTCATGTGAATGTCCTCAAGCTCCGGCTTGAAGACGAAGCCGCCCGCCGCTATCTCCTGCTCGACCCGGTCGAGGCCCCCGCGGATCGCTGCGGCGTCGGGCGCGCTCACGATGCCGGCGGCTTCGAGCATGTCCAGATGGGCATGCGAGCCGCGGATATCCTGGGCGTAGAGGCGCCGGTCGAAGCCGATGGAGGCGTTGATCGCGGCCATGATCTCCGACGGCCCGCCGGCGAAGCGCCCGCCCCACATGGCGTTGGCGGGCGGGCCGGAACTGCGGGAAGGTGCCATGCTGCGCTCGCTTCTGCTGATCTTCTGTATCGCCGCCGGAACCGCCGCGGCGGCGGAAGGCTGGCTGCAAAACTACCGGAAGACGGACCCGCCGGCACCCGCGCCGGGCGCCGCCTTCACCGGGCCTGACGGCGGCGAAATAACGCTCGCCCGCTTCGGCGGCAAGCTGGTCGTCCTGAATTTCTGGGCCACCTGGTGCGCGCCCTGCCGCCGGGAAATGCCTTCTCTCGACCGGCTGCAGGGCGAGCTTGGCGGCGAAAAGCTGGAGGTTGTTGCGCTCTCCATAGACCGGGGCGGCGCCGAGCGGGTGGACCCGTTCTTCGAGCAACACGGCATCACGCGGCTGAAACGCTATCTCGATCCTCGCAACGCTGTCGGAAGCGCGATGAATGTCCGTGTCCTGCCGACAACCGTCCTGATCGATGCGGAGGGCCGCGAGATCGGCCGCCTCGAAGGCCCGGCGGAGTGGGACGCGCCCGAGCTTCTGGCGTTGCTCCGCGATCAGCTTTCGGCAATGGAGTCCGGCGGTTTGCCGCCGCCGAAATAGACGGTCCGGTGCGGGAACGGGATTTCGATCCCGAGCTCGTCGAAGCGCTTCTTCATCCGGCGGCGGAACTCGCGCGCAACCGCCCATTGTTGCATGGGCGGCGTCTTGAAGCGGCAACGGACGACGACGGCCGAGTCGCCGAGCTCCTGAACGCCGAACACCTCGAAGGGCGGAATGATGCGGTCCCGCCAGTCCTCGTCGCTTTCCATGCTTGCCGCGACCTCGCGCAGCACATCGCTCACGCGATCAGTGTCCTCGCTGTAGCCGACGCCCGCATCGATGACGGCATAGGAGTAGTCGCGGGTCAGGTTCTCGACTGTGCCGACCTCGCCGAACGGCACGACATGGACGGTGCCGGAAAGGTCGCGCAGCCGGATCGTCCGGATCGAAAGCCCTTCGACGATTCCGGAATGGCCGGCCACCGACACATACTCGCCCACTGCCACCTGGTCTTCCATGAGGATGAACAGGCCGGTGATGACATCCTTCACCAGCGTCTGCGCGCCGAATCCGATGGCGAGGCCGGCAATGCCGACGCCGGCCAGAAGCGGTGCGATGTCGATGCCGAGCTCGGAAGCGGCCGTCAGCACGCCGACCG
>JAPOZD010000396.1 GCA_026706245.1 Alphaproteobacteria bacterium | reverse complement strand
GGTTTCATGGCGCTCGGCTGGGCGAGCGACGACCCGGCCCATCGCCGGCGGCCGCTCGCCACAATTGAGAAGCGCCATGCTGCGGCCGGCCTGGACACACGCTATTACAATCCGGAAATCCATCTCGGCGCCTTCGCGCTGCCGACCTACATGAAGGAGTTGATGCGGTGACCACCTCCGGCGCCGGGACAGTCCCGATAGAAGTCGTTCCGACGGGCTTTGCGCTGGGCGCGGAAATACGCGGCATCGACGCCCGCGAGCCGGTGCTGGTGGAGACGGCCGAGGCGCTGCGGGAGGCGTGGAAACAGCATCTGGTGCTGCTTTTCCGGGACCAGACGGGGTTGACGGACGAGGAGCTGATCGCTTTCACGAAGGTATTCGGCGCCTTGCAGGCAGCGCCCAACAGTGATGTGACCGCGGGCTTCGGGTCGTTCGCGGACGTGCCTCCGGAAGTGACGATCATCTCCAATATCGAGGTGGACGGCCGGCCCATCGGCGCGCTCGGCGCAGGCGAGGCGGACTGGCACACGGACATGTCGTTCATCGAGGAGCCGCCCGCCGGCTCCTGTCTTTACGCCATCGAGGTGCCGCCGTCCGGGGGCAACACCTCTTTCACCAACATGCATCGCGCGCTCGACACGCTCGATGAGGAAACGACGGCCGCGGTAAAGGATGCCCGGTGCGTGCATGACCTGTCGCTGACCTCGACCGGCGCGCGGCGGCAGGGTATCCCGGAAGTCGCTGATGTGCGCGAGACGCCGGGAGCGCGCCATCCTGTTCTGCGCACCCACCCCGATACGGGACGCAAGGCGCTCTTCCTCGGACGGCGGCGCAATGCCTGGCTTGTCGGCTTCGAGGTCGGGGAAAGCGAGCGCCTGCTCGACCGCCTCTGGTCCCATGCGGCGGATGAGGCCCATGTCTGGGAGCACCGCTGGCGCGCGGGCGATATCGTGCTCTGGGACAACCGCGCCGTCATGCACAGGCGCGACCCCTTCGACCCGGCGACTCGCCGCCTGATGCACCGAACCCAGGTCAAGGGCGGGCCGCCTTTCTGACGAGGTTTGCGTCCGCCGAAGCCGGGTCCGAAGGAACCCTCCTTGCGCGCGGGCGAAGGCGGGCCTAAGAGGGGCCGCCATGCAGATATATCTGCCGGTTGCCGAACTTTCCGTCGATGTCTTCCTGTTGCTGGGAATGGGCGCCGGAGTGGGCGTGTTGTCCGGCCTGTTCGGCGTCGGCGGCGGCTTCCTGATGACGCCGCTCCTGATCTTCATCGGCATACCGCCCCCGGTCGCGGTCGCGAGCGAGGCGAACCAGCTCGTCGCAACCTCGGTTTCGGGCGTGCTCGCCCATTGGCGGCGCGGCGCGGTGGACTTCAAGATGGGGCTGGTGCTGCTGGCGGGCGGCGTGCTGGGCTCGGCAGGCGGTGTGTGGCTGTTCAAGCTGCTGCGCGGCCTCGGCCAGATCGATCTGGCGATCTCGCTTTGCTACGTCGTGTTCCTGGGAATCGTGGGCTCGCTGATGATGGCGGAGAGCCTCCGGGCCCTCCTGCGCCAGCGGAAGGGTGTGGCGCGGCGCGGCAAGCTGCACCGGCATATCTGGATCCACGGCCTGCCGCTGAAAATGCGGTTCCAGAAGTCGCGCCTCTATATCAGCGCCGTGCTGCCCTTCCTGATCGGCCTGCTGGTCGGCGTGCTGGCCGCCATCATGGGCGTGGGCGGCGGCTTCATCATGGTGCCGGCGATGATCTACCTGCTCGGGATGCCGACTTCCATGGTGGCGGGAACCTCGTTGTTCCAGATTCTGTTTGTCGTCTCGACCGTCACCCTGCTCCAGTCGGCCGCCAACCAGACCGTGGACGTGATTCTGGCGCTCCTGCTGCTGGCGGGGTCGGTAGTGGGCGTCCAAGTGGGCACCCGTCTCGGCGCAAGGCTGCCGAGCGAGCAGTTCCGCGTGCTCCTGGCCGCGCTCGTGCTCGCTGTCGGCCTCAAGCTGCTGTTCGATCTGGTGACCGCGCCCGACGACCTGTTCTCGCTCCAGACGGGCCTGCTCTGATGCGCTTGCTGGCCGCGATATGTCTTCTCGCTACGGCGGCGCCCGCATCGGCGGCTCAGTTCGTGGTCGATGTGTCCGAACGGACCGTCGCCATTACGGCCGGCTTCACCGGAGCCGAGCTCGTGGTTTTCGGAACCGCGGCGGAAGCGCAGAGGTCGGTCGGGGAAGAACACGGCGTGATCGTGGTGATTCGAGGGCCGGAACAGCCGACGGTGGTTCGCCGCAAGGAGCGCCAGTTCGGCATCTGGGCCAATCATGGCGGCGTGGCCTTTCCGGAAGCGCCGGCCTTCGTCTGGGTCGCCGCGAGCGAAGCTTTCGCCGACCGGCCGCTTGCGGAGGTCCTGGCCAGATACAGGATCGGCCAGGACTTCCTTTCCCCCACGCCGGCCGGCAAGGATATCGAAGCTCTGGATGCGTTCCAGGCGGCTCTCGTGCGGCGCAAGCAGGTGAACGGGCTGTACTCGGCGGAGTTCGGCCGCGTCGAGTTTCTGGGAGAACACCTCTTCCGCACGCGCGTCGTGTTCCCGGCCAATGTTCCCGTGGGGAGCTACCGGATCGAGGTGTTCGAGGTTCGGGACGCCAATGTGGTGAATGTCACCGCGAGCGCACTCCATGTCCGAAAAGCCGGGCTCGAGGCGGCGGTTTTCCGCTTCGCGCACGACTTCCCCATCCTGCACGGTCTCGTTGCCATCGTCTTGGCCCTGATGGCAGGATGGCTCGCAGGCGCCGTCGCGCGGAGAACCTGACTCCTTGACCGAGCTTCCTTCCCCCTCGACGCGGACCTTGCTCTGCGTCGTCGATGAGAGCGATGAACTGCCCGTGGCGTTGACCTTCGCCGCGCTGAGGTCGCGGCGCACGGGCAGCCATGTCGGCCTCCTCTACGTCATCGACACGCCGGCGGACTTCCAGCACTGGTCGGCCGTCGGCGACCTCATGCGGGAGGAAGCGCGCGAGCATGCCGAGACGGTCATCCTGCAAGCGGCGGCGCGGGTGCAGCGCCTGTCCGGCAGGGTGCCCTCGCTGGCGATCCGCGAAGGCGACAAGGTGGACGAGACGATACAGGCCTGCGAAGAGGACCCGTCGGTCGCCTTCCTGATCCTGGCCTCCGACACGGGCCCTAAGGGACCGGGCCCGCTGATCTCCTCGCTGACGGGCAAATCGGTCGGCCGCTTGCAGGTGCCGGTGGTCATCCTGCCGGGTAATCTCTCCGAAGAAGAAATAACCCGTTTCGCGTGACGGAGGCGGGAGTGCGTTGCGCCATCCTTGACAACCGTTCCCGACAGAAGTTTGTATCCTTCCCGGGGGCGGATTGATATTGTCGCTCAGGGCGTTTCACGGAACAGGCTGACATCGGGGCAATCGCGTGTTCACCACTAATCCCTTCGCCGTGCTCGCGGCGTCCGAATTCGTATCGCCCGCCGTCATGCAGACCTATGTCGTCATCATGATCCTGCTGGTCGTGGGCGGCACCCTGTTCGACATCTGGCACAAGGGCAGCGCCGCCTATTTCTTCCAGAGCTGGCGGAAATCGCGGGACAAGGGCGCGCGCCGCGTGGGCGGCGGGGAAATGTCGGCGCTCGCGGTCCGGACCGCCCTGTCGGAAGGCTTGACATCCGCCGAGTTCGGCCCGGGGCGCCGCAGGGTCGCCCACCTTCTGACGATGTACGGGTTCCTAGCATACGTCATTACCACCGTCATCATGGTGTTCTGGTACCCGACGCCCGTCTCGCCGACGCCGCCGATCCTGCCCTTGCTGTGGGTCGTCGGGGCCCTGCTGGTCTGCGCAGGCGGTTACTGGTTCTGGTTCTTCATCCGGGTCGATGTGGCGGCCGAGGGCCATACCCCGCTCCGGGCGATGCGCGCCGACCTGTTCATCCTCTCGCTTCTCGCCAGCGCGACGCTGGGACTGGTCTGGGCCGGTTTGCAGGCGGCGGGGAGTTCGTGGACGACGGTGTTCCTGGGCTTCTACCTCATCGCCACGACGGTGCTGTTCGGGTCCGTTCCGTGGTCCAAATTCTCGCACATGTTCTACAAGCCCGCGGCGGCGCTGGAGAAACGGGTGGGCGAGGCGACCGGGACGAGGCGCAACCTGCCGGCCCCCGCCGACAAGCCGGAAATGTTCGGCAGCGCGCGCGAAAGGCCCCGCCACTACTGATCGGCCCATATCGGTCGTTGACGGAGGAGATAACGGAATCCGATGCCGACATTCGTTTATATGACCAGTTGCGACGGCTGCGGATATTGCGTGGATATCTGCCCGTCCGACATCATGCACATCGACAGCACCACCCGGCGCGCCTACAACATCGAACCCAACATGTGCTGGGAGTGCTACTCCTGTGTGAAGGCATGTCCGCAGCACGCCATCGACTGCCGCGGCTACGCCGACTTCGCGCCCCTGGGCCACAGCGTCCGGGTGCTGAGGGAAGAGGCCAAGGGCTCCATTTCCTGGAAGATCAAGTTCCGGGACGGCCAGGAAAAGGATTTCCTGTCCCCGATCCGGACCACGCCCTGGGGATCGATCCCGCCGCCGGCCGACTACGAGGCGCCCACCCCCGAAGCGATGAAATCGCAGCAACTCGCGCACGAGCCCGACGCGCTCCACATCGAGGCGCTGCCCATCTTGACGCCGGACCGAACCAGTGAGGGAGGCCACTAGTGAGTTTGTTCGCCCGCCGCAAGACGGTTTTCGTGGACGCGGATATCCTGGTCATCGGCGGCGGCATGGCCGGCTGCGGGGCTACGTATGAAGCCGGCTATTGGGGACGCGACCTCAAGGTGGTCTGCGTCGAGAAGGC